>NZ_SPPB01000170.1 GCF_004570605.1 Granulicatella sp. WM01
CAGCAGGAATACCATAATTGGTTAATATCTGATGTAACACCTGATAATAGCCTTTCAGCGTTTCTTGTGGGGCAAAATAGGCACCAACACTATTACCAGAAGCATCATCAATGGCAACATGAAGATGCGAGACAGTTTGACCAAACCATCTGAATTGACTAGCGTCCATTTGTATCAGTTCGCCACAATATTTTTTTCTCGGACGACTAGGGTGGATAGTGTCACTATCTGCTAGAAACTCACAAGAACGGGGTA
>NZ_SPPB01000171.1 GCF_004570605.1 Granulicatella sp. WM01
CTTAGCAGTTGTTTTAGCGTCTGCACTTGGGTTAATCGCATTGATTGCAGTAGTACCGTCTGTTTTAGCTGTGTCTACTTCTGCATTTGTTGTTGCATTATCAACATTTGCTTTTGCTTCCTTAGCCCTATCGTCAACGTCTTTCTTAGCAGCATCTTTTTCTTCATCTGTCAAATCTTTACGATTATCAATAGCTGACTTTTTAGTTTCCGCAGCTGTATCAATGGCTGCTTTTGCTGCATTTTTACTATCTGC
>NZ_SPPB01000172.1 GCF_004570605.1 Granulicatella sp. WM01
TGGGAAATTGATTTAATGATTGGGAAAATAACTAAAAATGAGTCTGTTATTTTAACACTTATCGAAAGAAAGACACGATTTATTATTATCAGAAAGTTAAAAGAAAAATCATCAGAATGTGTTAACAAGGCTTTAAAAAAGATATTTAAACAGTATGGTAAGAAATGGTTTAAAAGTATAACAGCAGATAATGGTTCAGAATTTTCACGATTAACAGAATTAGAAAGCTATTTAACCGCAGTATATTTTGCACAT
>NZ_SPPB01000173.1 GCF_004570605.1 Granulicatella sp. WM01
GACGCATACGGATGTGCAAAATATACTGCGGTTAAATAGCTTTCTAATTCTGTTAATCGTGAAAATTCTGAACCATTATCTGCTGTTATACTTTTAAACCATTTCTTACCATACTGTTTAAATATCTGTTTTAAAGCCCTGTTAACACATTCTGATGATTTTTCTTTTAACTTTCTGATAATAATAAATCGTGTCTTTCTTTCGATAAGTGTTAAAATAACAGACTCATTTTTAGTTATTTTCCCAATCATTAAA
>NZ_SPPB01000174.1 GCF_004570605.1 Granulicatella sp. WM01
AAAGTGATATGTGTGTCTTTTAATTGTAGTAAAATTTGTGTATAATATGACATGTAGATAACCTCTTTCTTTTGATTAGGTACTTATAGAATACTGGTTATCTACTTTTTTGTACACTTTTTTTACTGGCTCTTCGTCAAATTATGTTGGTAAGTAAAAATTCCAGCAAATATTAAGTTGTTTTTTCTTAATAGGGCTAATTGTTTCTTTTCGAATCGGTATGCAATTGTCAAGGTTTATAGCGTGAGCGTGCC
>NZ_SPPB01000175.1 GCF_004570605.1 Granulicatella sp. WM01
TGATGACGTTATATTTTTTTATTTCATTCACTGTTAATTCTATCCTTTTCATATCTCTAGTTTATCATTTTGGGACATTTTGTCATTCGATTACTTTAAGACATTATCACATTCGATTGATAAAAAACCCGTGTTGTAAAATGAAGTGCAACAAATAAAAATAAACAAAAAAACATGAAAATCAGCTATACTAAAGTTGCCAAACCAAATAGATAGGAAGATTTTCATGTCCGAAGTACATTATACCACAAAA
>NZ_SPPB01000176.1 GCF_004570605.1 Granulicatella sp. WM01
TTTTGTGGTATAATGTACTTCAGACATGAAAATCTTCCTATCTATTTGGTTTGGCAACTTTAGTATAGCTGATTTTCATGTTTTTTTGTTTATTTTTATTTGTTGCACTTCATTTTACAACACGGGCTCCAAAAACAATTGAACCAAACTATTCATGAGATGATTAAACATGTGATTGATTAGGGGGAATACTATGGCTGTGACTAAAGTGTTGCAAATCAAAACAGAGAATAATTTAAAAGCAGCTTTGTGT
>NZ_SPPB01000177.1 GCF_004570605.1 Granulicatella sp. WM01
TTTGTGGTATAATGTACTTCGGACATGAAAATCTTCCTATCTATTTGGTTTGGCAACTTTAGTATAGCTGATTTTCATGTTTTTTTGTTTATTTTTATTTGTTGCACTTCATTTTACAACACGGGCTTATAAAAAGCAGCATTCTGATGAACTAGTCCCTTGCACTAAAACTGTTTATAATTGGATACACAATCAATCTATACCATTAAAACCAATTGATTTACCACGGATGGTACGTATTCGTCACAAGAG
>NZ_SPPB01000178.1 GCF_004570605.1 Granulicatella sp. WM01
AACACTCTACTAAGTGTTCTATTCGGCATAAACTATCTACACAGTTTATGTCACAATTGATTTCTACACTATCTCAAAAGATTAGAATACATAGTGTTGATTCCTTTGTTAATACTTATAAAAAGCACTCGAATTGTAAAGCCAAGTGCAACAGTACATGAAAAATACTAAAGTCACAGTCTATGTCTGTGTGCGACATAGTTGTTTTGTAATGGAATAGGTGTAACGGTCAAGGTATTAGCGTAGCGAGCC
>NZ_SPPB01000179.1 GCF_004570605.1 Granulicatella sp. WM01
TTGTGGTATAATGTACTTCAGACATGAAAATCTTCCTATCTATTTGGTTTGGCAACTTTAGTATAGCTGATTTTCATGTTTTTTTGTTTATTTTTATTTGTTGCACTTCATTTTACAACACGGGGAACAAAAAAGTTCGCCAACACGATTATTTTTTTATAGAAAAAAGTGAAGCAAACCAGTAAACTATAAGTTGAGACAAAATAGTAAAGAGGTGCTTCACATGGATAAGAATACCAGAAAATTATTGA
>NZ_SPPB01000017.1 GCF_004570605.1 Granulicatella sp. WM01
CACACAAAAGCGTTGGTTATTGAAGCATTTAATGGGGATATTTTCTTGAATATCGCTGACAACATTTATGCCACACGTTGTTTGTTAACACATGAAGAGCATTCAGCGATGTTTGATTTGGGTGAGAATATAAAAAAAGAAAGACGCCAATACGTTCCACCACAATCACACCCGTGGAAACTGGCATCTTTCAAACGCTATCTCAAGAGTATTGGAAAAACTCTTGAAGAGTATCAAGACAACAAGCTTGCTTGATACTTTAATAGCATACATTATTTTGCCCTATAAGTGCAATGATTTTTTTTAAAATCATTGCACTTATAGTGGCCCACATTTTGGGACATTTTCATTTTCGATTGACAGATTAAAAATTTATGATTTTTATGAGTTAGTCTTTGACAATTACGCTTCAAGTATAGTACATTAGTTGTAAGCTATATCAATATAAGTATGATTATATTTTTTGGAGGAACATTATGCAATTTATAGGAATATTATGCTATATACTACTTTTTTATTTATTTAATTTGGGATATTGTCGTTTTAAATCTAAAGCACTCACATTATCCCCTTTAACACTTTTTACAAGTGGCTTGCTCATTTATATGTTAACAATAACTATTATGCGCTGTATTCCAATTTTTCAAATGGAAAAATCTACAAGCTTAATCCCTACACATGCCATTTATGGATTTATAGGTATTAGCAGTGTGTTATTTTTCTTATGGATTCCTTTCTATCATGTCGTACAATCCAAAATAACTTTAGTGCCTAAGTCTATAAAACATTCACTTATAAGCAATAGTTTCAAATGGATCATCTGCGTTTTTTCACTGGCATTAATTATTTTTTCGAGTTGGTTTAGAACATTTTTCGGTCAGCTGACACCTGAACAAGTTTTATTCAATTTACAATCTCCTATTGTCGGTACAGCAGAAGGAATGGCAATGGAGATTTGGTACAGTCCTATTTTTTCAATTGTGACTGTTGCAATTGTTTTGGCATATATTATTTTTTCAAAATCTACTATTGCATTAAATACATCAAAAAAATCCTTAAAATCTTTTCGTCGTAAACGCTGGTCATATTTACTCATTACTGCATTATTTTGTTTTAGCGTATTTTACACCACATTAATTTTACATTTAGATCAAGTGGCAAAAGCCTACTATGATTCATCAGATTATATCCAACAAAATTATGTTGACATTCGTCAAACTAATCCACGTTTCCCAGAACAAAAACGTAATTTAATTTTTATTCATTTAGAATCTGTTGAAAATTCATATTTTGATAAGTCACTGGGTGGATATATGAATGATAATTTAATGCCTGAACTGGCTGAAATAACTAAAGAAGGTATTCAATTTTCACATAATGAAAAAATGGGTGGACCTCACCAAACTTATGGATCTGGATGGTCCGTTGCCTCAATGGTTAACATGACTTGTGGTATTCCAGTAAAAATTGCTATGGACAATAATGATTATGGATTATCCGGTCAATTTTTACCTAGTGTCTATAATTTAGGAAATTTATTACACGACAATGGATACGAGCAGACTATCATGTTCGGTTCTGATGCTGATTTCGGTGGGCTATCAACATTCTTTACTCAACATGGAAACTACAATATCTTTGATCATAAACATGCCAAAAAACTCGGACTTATTCCAAATGATTATGCGGTATGGTGGGGATATGAAGATGATAAACTCTTTGAATATGCTAAAACAGAATTAACTCGACTAGCTCAAGGCAATAAACCGTTCCAATTTATGATGGAAACTGCTGACACACATTTTCCAAACGGCTATATGACACCAACAACACCAAAAAAATATGATTCACAATATGCTAATGTTATTGCTCACTCTTCAAAACAAGTAAGTGAATTTATTAGATGGATTCAAAAACAACCTTTTTACAATAATACAACTGTTGTCATTACTGGAGATCATTTAAGTATGGACGCCGAATTTTTCAAAGATTTTAATCCACAATATGAACGTACAATTTATAATGTTATCTTAAATTCTCCAATTACAACTGAACATACCAAAAATAGACATTACTCTCCTGTTGATTTCTATCCTACTATTTTAGCAAGTATTGGTGTTGAATTTGACGGAAATCGAGCAGGGTTAGGAACAAACTTATTTTCAAATGTTCCTACTTTAATCGAGCGTGATGGACTAGAAAAATTTAATGATGAACTCAGTAAGAACAGTACATTCTACAATAAAGAATTTTTTATAAAAAAATAACAATCCTATAAATGACATCAGATTTAAGTAGAACCATAAAAAACTAATTATCATCCGATGTAATATGTTTAAAACTGCGAGAAATCTTTGTTTACAAACGAAGATTTCTCGCAGTTTTTGTTATTTGGATACTTTTCCCAAATTCTTAGGGGATATACAATAAAAAGTGTTAGCAAACTCTTCTTATTACTAACACAATTAACTAAAGACTATTTTTTAGTCCCACAAAAATAAAGTTGATCACTACTAGACCATACAGTCTAATGATTAACCTAACGGCTACTATTGTACACCAAAAGTATTTCAACATAGAAACCATTTATTGTCTATATACTATTAAACACACACTTTTAATTGCTAAGTAATTAAAAGTGTGTGTTGTACTCTTGCATCATTATTTTGCCGGTACTGGATAAACAGAAACTTGTTTTTTGTCACGTCCTAAACGCTCAAAACGTACAATACCCTCTACTTTAGCAAATAATGTGTCATCGCCACCACGACCAACATTCACACCTGGATGAATTTTAGTTCCACGTTGACGATATAAGATTGCTCCACCTAATACGTGTTGACCATCAGCACGTTTAGCACCTAAACGTTTTGCTTGTGAGTCACGTCCGTTAGATGTAGAACCTCCACCTTTTTTATGAGCGAATAATTGTAAATTCAATTTCAACATCTGGGTTACCTCCTTATATTCAATAAACTATTCAAAAATTTCTATTTCAACAAAATCAGAGTATTCATTACGTACCATTATCAAGCCTAAATACAAATTTTCTAACAAAATTTGTGAAATAGCTTGTTGTTCATCTGACAAATCAGATAATATTTCAACATATAAATATCCCCCAAATTCTTCTTCAACATCCACAATAGGTTGATATTGAGCAATTTGTTCAAGGTTATTACATGTCACAATGGCTAAAGTCGAAACAGCTGCACAGACAATATCTGTTCCACTCTCAGAAAAAGCAGCATGTCCATTAATTTCGTATGACACCCATTGTTTACTTTTATTTTTTTTGAAAGTAATATGTATCATTGTATACGACCAACTTTATTATGCATTAATAGCATTAATAACAACTTTTGTATAAGGTTGACGGTGACCTTGTTTACGGTGAGTATCTTTTCTACGTTTGTATTTGAATGTAACAACTTTCTTTTGTCGACCTTGTTTTTCAACAGTTCCTTCAACAGTTGCACCTGCTACTAACGGAGTTCCCACTTTAACAGCTTCACCACCGACGAAAACAACTTCATCAAAGACAACAGATTGTCCTGCTTCTACGTCTAATTTTTCAACGTAAATTGCTTGTCCTACTTCAACTTTTACTTGTTTCCCACCAGTTTTGATAATTGCGTACATTTTTGCACCTCCTATATTTACTTAGACTCGCCAATACACGTGCCATAATGGACTTAAACGTTATATCGAGCGGTTGTAGTGCGGTGTGCACATTTACAACAGAACTACTTTAGCAAATTAAATGAAAAAAGTCAATTAAAACATCTCATTTCACCGTTTTTTATGCCTATGCCTTGGAATATATCAAAATATAACACTAAATCAAGTTCATAATTTATTATTTCTTCCATAAACGTTTGAAAATAGAGGGCTGTTTTACAATTTTTTCATTTCCAATAAATTCACGCATCATTTTTAACGATTTTCCAGCTTTATACACAACAAAATTGAACGTTCCATTTTGCTTTGTATCAATATAAAACCCACGAATATATTTATTTCTAAAAAAAACTTGTGCTCTTACCAGAGCAATTTCTTGCCATGGAATTTGAATAAAATCTTCTGGATTTTTTTCATTATAAAACTCAAATGCTTTATCCCCAATCATCACATTTCCATGTTTAGCTCCTAAACCACTATGAAAAGAGTTTGCCTTTGTCACGAATAAAACTTGAGTATTTTGAGATTTTGCCATTATATTATTCCTTTCTATATAGTACTACCAACTAAAAAGCATACTATTCCATTAAATAATACTACGATAAAAAGCTAATACACTTTTAACTTAATAGACTACCTTTATATCACTATTATACCCTATTCTGAATGGAAATGCCTAAAAAATTTTATCCCTAAAAATAAGTATGCCTACAGTTAAAAAATTCATCAACACGATTAAATTAATATAAAATACGTAACCTACAGTTTAACCAAAAGAATAGTCAAGAACTATACATATCATAACCCTACACAACACCATGTAAAAAAAAACAAAAACCGGTTAGCACTTTCGCACTAACACGGCTTTGAATAAGTTTTGTTCTCTGTATTATCGCTTAGAAAATGTGAACAATATGTCCAAGAATACCTACAGCAAATAAACCAAAGATAATTAAAATTGGATTTACTTTTTTCTTCAATAACCACATACATAAAAACGTTAATAATAATGCTGCAAATCCTGGAATTAATTGATTCAAGTTATCTTGTAATGTTGTCACTTTTTCAGGTGTTAAAGATAACCCTCTTGCCATATCTGACAAAATGCCTTGTAATTGTTCACCACCAATTACTTCATTAGGGAATTTGATATACGCACCATCTTGTAATTTAACGGTTGATACAACCATTGGGAAATTAATAGTTGTCCAACGTTGTACAAGAATTCCCATAACAAACATCCCTAAAATAGATGCTCCTTTAGTAATAGATTGTAACAATCCACCAGATAAGTCTTTTGTAATTTCTGATCCTTGCTTATATCCAAATTCTTGTGTATACCACAGGAATACTATACGGATAATATTCCACGTTAAGAAAAAGAATAATGGTGCAATAATTGATCCACCAGTAGCTAAAGATGCTGCAATAGCTCCTAAAATAGGACGAACAGTAAACCAAAATACTGGATCACCAATACCTGCTAAAGGTCCCATCATACCAACTTTTACACCTTGAATAGCAGAATCATCAATTTCAACCCCATTAGCACGTTCTTCCTCTAAGGCTAATGTTACCCCTAAAATAGGTGCAGCAATATATGGGTGTGTATTAAAAAATTCCAAATGGCGCTTTAAAGCAGCTGATCTGTCATCTTTGTTTGGATACAATTTTTTTAGAGCTGGAATTAAAGAATATGCCCAACCACCATTTTGCATACGTTCATAGTTCCAAGAACCTTGTAATAATTGAGAACGTAGCATGACACGAATACGATCTTTTTTTGTTAAAGTCACTTTATTTTCTGTCATTGTCTAATCTCCTTTTAATAATCATTTAGAATATCGCCTAGTGGATCGCCAGAAGAACCTGTCCCACCATTAGATCCATTGTTATTGTTGTTACTTAAATTTAAGTAAATAACAGCAAGAGCTAGACCAATAATACCTGTTGCAATTAATGTTAATTCGTTTAATGGTGCTAAAGCAAATCCTAAGAAGAAGAATGGCCATACTTCTTTTGTTGCCATTAAGTTAATAACCATAGCATAACCAACAGCTACAACGAACCCACCACCAATAGTCATACCTTTAGTAAACTCTTCTGGTAATGATGATAGTGCAGCTTGAATAGCTTCAGAAGGAATAAACAATAATAATCCTGCTGGGATCATAATACGTAACCCTTGACCAACTAAAGCAATTAAATGCCATATTTCTACGCCTCTAAAGTTACCATTTTCAGCAGCTTTATCTGCCTGATGCACAATAATAACAGATACTGTTCTCATAACCATTGCTAATACTAAACCAACTGTTGCTAGAGTAATTGCAGCCGCAATTGCAACATTACGTCCAGATGCATCAAAATTCCCTGCTTTAACATAAATAATAGCTGATGCAACAGATGCTAATGCAGCATCTGGCGCAATAGCTGCTCCAATGTTAGACCAACCCATTGCAATAATTTGTAATGCACCACCTAAAACGATACATTCTGTTAAACGACCTGTTGCTAAACCAACAAGTGAGCAGGCAATGATAGGTTGATGGAACTGAAATTGATCAAGAACTCCTTCCATTCCTGCTAGAAATGCGAAAAGTAAAACTAATATAATTGAAATAAAACTAAATTCCATAATTGCCTCCTATTATAGTGATAAGCCTTCAGAAGACTTAGCTGCAATCAGTTTAAACAAATCGGCAGCTTTATCCGCTGGAACTTTTCTGACATCGAACTTAATGCCTAAATCAGATAATTTTTTGTAAGTCTCAACGTCTGCTTGATCAACAGATAAAGAGCTACTAATTAATATTTTACCGACAGTATGTGCCATAGAACCAATATTTAGTTCTTTAATCTCGACACCTTTTTCTACAACAGTTAACACATCTTGAGGATTTTCAAATAATAATAATGCCTTTGTATTACCAAAACGTGTATCTTTTGTAATGTCAACTAATTTTTGTAACGGGATAACATGTGCCCTTACCCCCGGTGGAGCTGCTTGTTCAATAAGTTTTTTCCGTAAATCATCTTGAGAAACTTTATCTGAAACAACAATAATCCTATCCGGTTTAGTTGTTTTTGTCCATGTTGTTGCCACTTGACCATGTAATAAACGTGTATCTACACGAGCAAGTACAAATTTAATATGCCCATCACCTAGAACTGTTCCTTCAGGAATAGACCCTACTTTTTGAGGTACGTTGACCTCTACTGTACTTTCTGTAATTTCTGGTTGTAAAGATTCAGGTGTTACTTTTACCCCGTCTTTAGCAGATTGAATAATTGCTTTTGCAATATCATGCGCTTTAGTCATTGTAAAGCGTCCTGCATAACTTTCAAGTAACATAGGTAAATTTAACCCTGCAACCATCGCACGTGTTTCGGGAGCTTCCTCAACCAAAATATTAGCTTGATTGAATGGGCTACCTCCCCATAAATCAACTAAGAATAAAACTTCCTCCGTCGTGAATGTCGCAATGGCTTCTCTAAGTTTTCTTTGTAAGTCTTCAGGACCTTCACTTGGCATAAATGTCACTGCTGCTACATTTTCTTGTTCTCCGAATATCATAGAGCCGGACTGTTTAATACCTTGTGCAAATTCACCATGACTTGCAATAATAATACCAACCATATAAAACCTCCTTGTTTTTTGAGCCTATGCTCTGAACGTAGAATATCACAAAATACAAAAAAATAAAATATTTAATTATTATTTTTAATAAAAAATACAAAATTTATTGATAAAAAGTCATCACGCAATACTAAAATACACTATTGTATAGCACATCATGAAATAAAATTATTTTACATGAGTTAAATAAAAAAGTATATCATAAAATCTAAAAATGTATAAATTTATGAAGATAAGTAACACGCTAAACAAGGCTGAGGAAAATTTTCCAAATAACAAAAACTATGAGAAATCAACGTGTATACACGTTAATTTCTCACAGTTTAAAAAATATAACTTCAGATAATGCTTAATTTTTCAAAGCCCTGTTTTACAACAAAATGTTTGAATAGACATAATATGTTCGCCAAACTCTAAATTATTTTCGGTGATGAATAAAAAAGTAGTCAAGAAAAACGAGGATTATCTAAGCATGAATGCTCACATGAAAGGAACGCCCGATTTGTTAAACTAACATATTTTTTCACATTATTTTCTGTTAAATTTGACCAAATTTAAGTAGGATATATTATGTAACATTACCTATTTACTTATATCACACCTTCTATATTAGCAATATAAAATTTTCATTCCTAACACATGTATGTAATACAAGCACATTTTTTAGTATTTTACTCAACACTTTATTGATTGCTAGGTCTTTTCTTAATTTATGCACTACACAGTTTTGTCATTCATTTTAACTTTTGTGCTGCAGCAAAATCAGTTTACTGATATATTCAGTTGATGATTAATGATGACAACAACTACATGTTGTTTCACCAGTAAAATCTAATACCATACGCCCTTGAATTGTTCCAGCATGCATTTCTTCAAAAACTGCTGGAGCATCTTCAACTGGACGTTTTTGTACTACTGGCACAACTAAGCCTTCTGCTCCAAATTGGAATGCTTCTTCTAAATCTTTACGTGTTCCAACTAATGATCCAACAACACGAATACCATCTAATACAGTTTTCACAATACTTAAATCCATCATTTCAGAAGGTAATCCAACTGCAACAACTGTTCCTCCTGCACGTACACTATCAACAGCTTGGTTGAATGCCACTTTAGAAACAGCCGTTACAACTGCAGAATGGCAACCACCAGTTTTTTCTTGAATAAGTGCAGCAACATCATCAACTTCACGTCCATTAATAACTAAATCTGCCCCAACTTCTTTAGCTAAAGCTAATTTATCATTGTTAATATCAATTGCTACAACATGTGCGTTAAATACTTTTTTAGCGTATTGAACAGCTAAATTTCCTAAACCACCAGCTCCATAAATAGCCACCCATTGTCCTGGAGCAGCACCTGCTTCTTTAATAGCTTTGTATGTTGTTACTCCTGCACATGTAATACTACTTGCTTGAGCTGGATCAAGTCCTTCTGGAACTTTAACAGCATAATCAGCAGTAACTAAACAGTATTCTGACATCCCACCATCTACACTATACCCAGCATTTTTTACACTACGGCATAATGTTTCACGACCAGTTGTACAATACTCACAGTGTCCACATCCTTCAAAGAACCATGCAATACTTACACGATCACCTTTTCTAAGAGATGTAACATCAGGTGCAACTTCTGTGACAATCCCAATTCCTTCATGACCTAAAATTCTTCCTGGTAATTTTCCAAAATCACCATTTGCAACGTGTAAATCTGTGTGACACACTCCACAATATTCTACTTTTACTAGAGCCTCTCCAGCACCTACTTTTGGAATATCTTTTTGAATGACTTCTACAGAACCATCACAAACTTCTTTAACAACTACCGCTTTCATTGTCATAATATATTACCTCCGTTATTAATTAATTGATAAAAATAATAAATAAATTTGTGATTTTTTTAACATTGAATACAAAATAAAAAATGCGTTTTTATTTACTATTTTTTATGACATTATTGTATCATAAATTCAAATTATCTACAACTCACACAAACAAAAATTTATATTTTTTCTAGTCATTCATATGATAAACTATACAGAAAACACGATGTAATAACTATTTATATGTATATCCATAACTATTATTTTTTCTCAATATAACATATAATAATCTATATTCTTAATTAATAACCAAAAATAAAATAAACAATTCACATAACATAAAAAACTCGGCAAACTTTAGCAGAAAACAAACAGATTAGTTTCATTTAGGACATAAAAACAATCGTGTAAGGACTGGGAAAAAAGTCTTAAAAATAAAAAACAGCTTATAACGACGTCATTAGAAACGTTGATTCTAAGCTGTTTTCAATTTTTCAAATGTTAATCGAAAAGCTAAAATTTTAGTTTTGTCCCAGTCTCTACACGATTGTTTTACATCAATTCACACTCTTTATTACCAAAAATCTACAAACTGTTTTAATCAATTGTTTGCATGACACAAATTAATCCTGTCTCAAACGAAAAGGTCATGTCATTCTCTAAAAATTCATTACTAATTAATGAGCGTGGACGATCATAGCTTTTTTTATCCAAAGGGTACTCTACTCCAGATAAGGATAAATGTTTCACAGGGCTCATTAAAATAAACGATAAATATTTCTTATGTTCCTCTTTTTGTAAAGAATATGTTCCAGGTAAATAGAATGATGCACTATTTTTTTCATCAACTAAGTGCAATTTAGGAAACCATTTTTCCAATTTCACATCAAATGCTAGCCAAATATTGCATAATAAGTGATCTAAGCGACCACCTCCCAACGCACCTAGGACAATGACTTCTTCAATATCATCTAAATGAAATTGTGACAGTACCGTATAAAGAGCATACTGTAAATCTGTATCATCTTTTTTAGTAGGTAGCACAATAACTTCTTTCGCTTGAGGAACAATTGTCGAATCAAAATCGCCAATTGCAAAATCTAATGTATAACCTGCTTCAATAAGTATTTTTGTCCCACCGTCAACACCAACTAGAATAGGAAACTGCACATCTTTTACTTTATCCACATAAGCAAGTGGAGCACCTGCACAAAATATAATTGTTTTTTTCATACATCACCCTTTTAAACTTGCAATAGCTTGTGGAATCTCTTTTGATTGATAGATATACGAGCCTGCTACAACAATATCTACACCTACGTCTTGACAAGATTTTGCTGTTTGATTGTTAATGCCACCATCAACTTGAATGACATAATGATACCCATGTTTTTTTCTTAACTCATCTAATTGCTTCATTTTAGATAAGGTTGAATCAATAAACGATTGTCCACCAAATCCGGGGTTTACACTCATCACTAAAACCAAATCAACATCTTGTAAAATAGGTTCAATCACACATACTGGCGTTGCAGGATTAACGGCAACTCCTGCTTTAACTTTACAATCTTTAATTTGTTGAATCACACGATGCAAATGCTGACTTGCTTCATAGTGAACAGTAATAACATCTGCTCCTGCTTTAGCAAAGTCGCTAATGTACTGTTCTGGATTAGCAATCATCAGATGACAATCTAAAGGTAAAGTGGTCACTTTTTTCAGTGCTGATACAATATTGGCACCTAATGTTAAATTAGGAACAAAATGTCCATCCATAGCATCAATATGTATCCAGTCTGCTCCAGCCTGTTCAACTCTCTCCACATCTCTTTGTAAATTTGCAAAATCAGCACTTAATATTGATGGTGCTACTTTCATAATTAACCCTCACTTTTTTTATATTGTTTCTTTTTTGTTTGTATTTCTTTATAAAATTGTAAATAATGTTGGTATCTTTCAGTCATCACTGAATGCGATGATAAATTTTTCTTAATGGTACATTGTGGTTCATCTATATGTAGGCACTCCCTAAATTTACATGAGTTAGACATCTTACTAAACTCAATAAAATAATCCTTGAGTTGACTAGCCTCAATACCAATAAAATCAATGGCACTAAATCCGGGTGTATCAGCAATCAAACAATTGTCTACAGCATAGACTTCAACATGCCTAGTTGTATGCTTCCCACGTCCTAAATAATCAGAAATTTCTGCTGTTTTTAATGCTAAATCAGGCAACAAAGTATTGAGTAGAGTTGATTTCCCAGCACCTGATTGTCCCATTAAAACAGTAATTCCATTCGTTAATAGTGATGTTAAATCACTCAATTGTTGAGAAGATAAAATAACCGGATAGCCTAATTGCTGATAATAAGATCTATACTGTTCAATTTCTGCAGTATCATGCTCTATTAAATCCATTTTACTGATGTATATTATGGGCTGAATAGATAAATGCTCCAACATCACAATAAAGCGATCTAATAAAGCAGGAGAAAATTGTGGATTAACTGCTGACATCACAATAACTGCATGTGCTACATTGCAAATTGCTGGTCTAATTAGTGTATTTACTCTTGGCAACAGAGATGTTAGTACACCTTCTTTTGTATTTTCACTTTCAAACTCAACATAATCGCCAACTAATGGCATTTGTTTTTTTGCTCTAAAATTCCCTCTCCCTCTTGTTTGATATAATATATTATCTTCTCCTAACACATAATAAAATCCACTCATCGCTTTTCTAATCTGTCCTCTAATATTATCCATCCTTTCCTGTTTTAGTGTCTATTTATATACAAATCTTTTACACTCATATAGGCATAACCAATTTGTTACTATAATTTATGCTTATATCATTTATTTTGCACTTTTATACATGTCTAACGTGAAAAACCGTGTGTGACACACACGGTTTTTCAAAACTAAGCATCTACATCTTCTTTAATATCTTCAACTTTTTCTTCAATTGTTTCTTTGACATCATCTTTTATTTGACGTAATTGAGTCAATTGATCTTTTAATTCATTTTGTTTTTGAGCAAACTGAGATTTCAATTCTTGAACACTTTCATTAATAGATACAGCAAAATCGTCCTTTTTTTGAACTGCTGCTTCTTTTAATTCACCGCTTTTAATTGTTGCTAATTCAACATAATCTAAAACAGTTGCTTTTAAATCTTGAGATTTATCTGCCAATTCTTCTCTTAATTCTTCACCAGATTTTGGAGCAAATAGAAATGCTAATGTTGCTCCGATTGTAGCTCCAAATAATGTACCTAATAAAAATTTTTTACTCATATAAAACACCTCTAATATTTTTTAATTTTTGTTTTCTTTTTTGTTAAACTTTTAAAAATTCTACCCATTGATGAGCCAGTTTTAGCAATAGTATTGTTCATATTATTTTTTTTCACTATAAATGATTTGGACAAATTTTTAGCTGATGTATTTACGTTAGACACAGATATCCCTAGTTCGCCTATTGCACTAAAAGCAGGATCTGTTTTTTCCAGTTTTCCATTTAAATCATTTAACAGATGATTAGATTTGTTTAACAATCCTTCTACTTCTATTGCTAAACTATCCACATCTTTTGTTAAAAGTGTAACTGTATTTGTGACTTCTTTCAACAAATTATCAGATGTTTTTAATACTTCAATCAATTTTTTTACCATAAAAACTGCTACAACAATGAGTACAATACAAACAATCAATAATAGTGTGATTAAAATATCATTTAAGTTCATACGCTTCTCCTTATTAATTCATTAATTGACTTTGTTTTACTTTACGTTTCTCTTGTACAATTTTAGCATAGTCTGTAATAATTGGAAATTCTATTCTAAAAATTGATCCATTTCCTACAACACTTTCCACACTAATATTTCCTCGATAGCCCTCAATTAACTCTTTAGCAATAGACAAACCTAACCCATTTCCTCCCTTATGTCTTGAACGTGCTTTATCTACACGATAAAATCGTCCAAATATTTTATTAATATTTTCAGTATCAATCCCCTCACCAAAATCTTGAACAGTAATTTGAACATTAGCGATTGTATTTGAAATAGACAAATGAATTAGTTTTTGAGTGGTAGAATATTTTACTGCATTATCTAATAAAATAATTAAAATCTGTTCAAAATGATGTCTTGCAATACCTACCCAAATTTCTTTTGTTTCTGAATGAATATCATTATCCAATGTAAATGTAAAATCTGGATAAATGATTTGGAAATTTTGATGAACTTGCTCAATCACACCGCTCACTTCTGTTAAATCATCTGCATAGTGAATACTAACTTGCTCTGCTCTTGATAAATCTAACATTTCTTGGACTAAGGTCTTCATACGATTAATTTCTAATAAAGAAGCATGTAATGATTCTTCTAAAACAGCTGGATCATTTTTCCCCCAACGATTGAGTAATTTTAAATGCCCCTCTACAATAGCAACTGGTGTACGTAGCTCATGAGATACATCTTCAACAAATTGTTTTTGCTGATTAATGTATAAATCCATTGTATCCAATAATTCATTAAAACCAAGAGAAAGTTCCATTAACTCATCTTTTCTCCGTTTTGATAATTGCATGCGTTGTTTAGACAGCGCATCTTTTTTTATAAGTGCCATAACTTCTGTCATATGCTTAATTGGTCTAAAAAATAGATAAGCAAGAGCATTAGCTACCAAAAGGCATAATACAATGGCAATAATTGTCACATAAAAATAGGTCTGATGAATTTCTCTGACACGCTGATGATAATTTTGTAGGCTGAATAATAATTGTATATATCCCTTTAAGGTATTTGTCTGTCGACTATAAATAGGTTTAATAACTGTTATGCCATCAATTTGTTTGTGCTTAATCGTTGACACGCTATTCAAATCTTTTTTATGAAATAGCATATACGGCATTGGCATCGTTTCATAAACAACTCTGTCTTTATCATCAATCAGTCTTATATCAATCCCCTCTGTTTTAAAATAAAACGATAAGGGTATTGACATTTGTTGTTCCTGCTCAAAAAATGTTGTTAGCTCTTGTTTTGTGAATGTTAACTCATTATTTTCGAATAAAGCAGTGAGCTTATCGCTTAATTGAACAGAACGTGAATATTCATTATCATAATAAAACTTTTTAATATAACTAACCATAGAAAATGAAACAATAACATACAAACTGATAAATACTGCACTTAGCATAAGCATCCATTGCCGTCTTAATGAGGGCTTTTTTGATACATATTTATTTATCATGATCTCATAACATATCCTGTTCCACGAACAGTTTGTACATAGCTATTACTAGACGTATCTATTTTGTTTCTTAAATAGCGAATGTAAACATCTACAACATTTGTTTCAACTTCCGGTGTATATCCCCAAACTTTTTCTAATAGAACATCTCGTGATAATACCACATTAATATTTTCCATCAGCGTTAACAATAGTTCATACTCACGTTTAGTTAAATCAATAATATCATCGCCACGACGTACAATACGATTTTCTTTTTCAATGGTTAAATCTCGATATGTTACAACCGTTTGCTTGATTTGTGTATGCTCATCACTTAAATCAAGTCGTCTAAATAGTGAACGTAATCTGGCTAATAATTCCTCAATAGCAAATGGCTTAACAATGTAATCATCTGCCCCTTGATCCAACCCAGAAACACGATCAATAACTGAATCTCTAGCTGTCATAATGATAATAGGTGTCTGTTTAAATGGTCTAATTCTACGACAAACTTCTAACCCATTTAATTCAGGCAACATTAAATCTAATAAAATAACATCCCACTCTTTTTGTAATGCCTCATCTAGACCACTACGTCCATCGTGGCAAATCATTGTTTCATACCCTTCGTGTTTTAACTCTAATTCAACGAAACGTGCTAGATTTTTTTCATCTTCAATAATAAGAACACGTTTTTTATTCTTTTGCATGATACACTCTCCTATATTTATACATTTGAATACATTATTTAGTATTATCATACCCTATTTTAAGTTTTTTTACCATTACTTTGTAATCTTTTCTTAAGTTTATTCTCTAAACATAAAGTTTACTACATGACGTATAATTTGTGAATAATTATGACTTGTAAATAGCTATAGATTGTAACGCATAAATAATAAGTAATCATTTTATCTATTTTTTAGCTTCGGTAAATACACATGCGTCAATTTATCATAGTCTACTGGACGTTTGCCAATAAAAAATCTGTTTAAAACCTAAAAACACTTGCATCTCTCAAAATTAGTTAATCATTACATTGTTTAATGTAGAGTCCATTTTAGGTCTGCTCTTTAGTTTTTACCTAAATTCAAAAAAATTGTTTGCTTGCAAATACGTGTAATGATGACTTTATCCTATGTTAAACTTTAAAAATGCCAACAGCTACACTACCAAAAGCTGCATGCACCCTTCTTTTTAGTGAAGGGTGCATGCAGCTTTTTCTATTATTCATTTTTGACATCATGTTAGTCTAATATACTAGCATGTTGTAGCATTATATTTCTTTTCTAACACATACTAATGCGTGGCACCACCAACGACTTTTATATCTTTATCGTGTGTTACAATAGCCTCGATTGCTGCTTGAATACCTCTTGTAATATCATTTAGTGCCATACCTGCAACATTAGGTTTATCAACTACTTGTTCCATCATGTAAGGAATATGCATAAATCCTGCTTTCACGTGTGGAAACTCTTTTTCTGCAAGGTACAAGGCTTGATACATCAAATGATTACAAACAAATGTTCCAGCAGTATTAGATACTTGAGCAGGTAAACCGATTGCTTTAATGGCCTCAACCATTGCTTTAATAGGTAAAGCCGTAAAATATGCCGGTTGACCATCTTCTTGAATAGGCACATCAATAGGCTGATTGCCTTCATTATCTGGAATACGTGCATCATCTTGATTAATTGCCACACGCTCTGGTGTTAATGCACTGCGTCCGCCTGCTTGCCCAATACAAAGCACCACATCTGGCTGATATGCTTTCATTTTTTCACGTAAAACTATGGCAGATTGATGAAAAACAGTAGGAATTTCTACCCATTCTACTTCAGCTCCTGCAATACTTTTAGGCAATTTTTTAACAGATTCTAAAGCCGGATTGACTGCTTCTCCACCAAAAGGATTAAATCCTGTTACTAATACTTTCATATCTGTATCTCCTTTCTTATTTATCCCTTAAAATGCTAATAAATACATTAAAATAATATGCACAATAATTAAAACAATTGCAACTGGAGCTTGTGCTTTAATAACTGCATTTTTATCTTTTAAATCCATTAATGCTACTGGAACAGCATTAAAATTAGCTGCCATTGGCGTTAATAAAGTTCCACAATATCCTGCCGTCATGGCTAAGGCTCCAGCTACTACTGGATTAGCACCCAGAGCAAATACAAATGGTACACCTACACCTACTGTAATAACCGTAAACGCAGCAAAAGCATTTCCCATAATAACAGTAAATAAAACCATTCCTAATACATAAGCAATCACTCCAAATAAACGATTACCTTCTGGAACAACACCACTAATTAAATTAGAAATGACCGTACCTACACCAGAAACTGTAAATACAGCTCCAAGTGCTGCTAATAATTGTGGTAGAATACTACTTGTTGAAATTTGTTGAACCATACGTGTATTTTCTTTTGCTAAGATTCTTGGACTCCTATCAACAATCGTTAAGCCAATTAGTGTAGAAATAATAGCAGCAATCCCTATAGCAACTACACCTAATTTATTATAAAACAACGGTATAATCAACGAAAATACAGCTAAAGCAATAACCGGTACAAAAATAGCTGATCCAATTCTTTTAGCATTTTCTTCTGCCTCTTGCTCATTAACTTGAGGTAATGTCCCAATTTTTACTTGTTTAAATAATGTTAATACAGAAATAATGACAACAATAATCCCTGTTACGATAGGTGGTAAAAATTTTCCAAAAATAAAAACTATTCCTAGTAAACTCCAAAATAATGTTGTTCCAAAACGTGCTGAGTTTGTTGTATCACGAATTACCGTATAAGCAGTATGTAATAATTGGCATCCGATAATAAAACAAATGATTTCTAAAATGTCTGCACTTGCTTCGTTCATTGACAAACTCCTCTCTATTTTTTATTCTTATGATTATGTTTTAATTTTCTATCCAATAATGCATTATATATGCCGACTACAATCAATACAGTAATCGCTATCGGAAAAGACGCACCAGCAATAGCACCCGTACTATTTTCATAACCTAATTGAGTTAATGTCCCATTAATTAAAAGAACTCCCGAAGCACCTAAAAATAGATTTTGTCCAAAGAAATTTCCAAAGTTTTCATTAGCGGCAGCGTACGCTTTAATTTTTTCAGTATCTTTTTCAAGTAAGTTCCCTACTTTTTTGGTTGCAGCCGCCTCTCCCATTGGTGCAATAAGTGGACGTACAAATTGTGGATGTCCACCTAAACGGATTGAAAATAAACCAGCAATTAATCGGATAATTAAATAAACAGTATAAAAACTGCCGACTGTCAATCCTTTAATTGACTGAATAATTTTGACAGCACGTTGTTTTAATCCGAACCTTTCTGACATTCCAATTAATGGTAACGTAATTAAAAATATAGTCACTGCTCTATTTTTAACAAATTCCGTTCCTAATAATTCTAAAAATTCTGTAATTGATAACCCAGAAACTAAGGCTGTTGCTAAACCAGCCACTACCACAGTTGCTATAGTGTCTAATTTAAGCATAAATCCTACAATAATAATGGCAATACCAATTAATTTAATCCATTCCATACGGTTTAACCCCTTTCTAAAGTCATAAGATTTATTATACAATGTCTCATGTGATTAATCAAAAATTTTATAAAAACAGGTTAACTCTAGTTAAAAATAAATTATTGTTTGCTTTAATATGTTTTATCTCTGCCATATTTCTTCCGTTTCTCATTATTCATATCATATCTCCGCTCTTGACTAAACATGTTTTATGAAATCATAAAAAAGGGGGACATTACATAATATTAGTTTTTTCTTTACTTAGTCATATAACTCTTTTTATCTATCCACACGATTGATTGTATGCCATAAAAAATGACTTTAAATGAAGGTTTATTACTACCTTATTTAAAGTCATTTCATTTAGTATAAGTGCTTTTCTAACATCTTCATTCACTTACCCTTTAATTTTTATCATGCGAATAATATTACTCCGTTCATTTTCCTCAAGTTTCATTTGAATATACTCAATCGTTTCTTGAAGTTGAGGGATAATGAGATGCTCTAAAGCATTTACACGACGTCTTGTTTTTTCAATATCATTAGCTAATAATTGGCACGTTTTCTCAATTTCACTCAAACGAATTAACTCTTTTGAAATGCTCATCAATTCGGAAATCGCCTCATCCATTTCACTATTGGAGTTTAAAAAACCATATTGAAACTCTTGATTTTTTTCTGGAAATTGTATATGAACTTTAGGCACATTCACACTCATTATATTCTTTTCATCAATGTGTACACTCACTTGTTGTGTGCTTAAAGCAAACGCTTCTTCAATAAAAGCCTCATTTAACAATGATTTTGCTAAAACAAAAGATTTCATACATTGCGTCAATTTTTCTTCAACTTGTTGGCGAAGTTGGTTATTCTGCTTAATTAAATCAATAAATTGACGCATCAATTCATCTTGCTTATCTTTCAACAACTTATGCCCTCTTGTTGACGTTTTGAGCCGTCTTTTTAATGTGGATAACTCCATTCGTGTTGGCTTTACATTTAAGCGTGCCATACATTACACCTCTGCTTTAGTTGGTAAATATTTATCCAACATATCGTCTTTTATACGTTTTAATTCAGTTCGTGGCAAAATAGATAATAGTTGCCATCCTAACTCTAAAGACTCCTGAATGGAACGATTTGTATAAAAACCTTGATTAATGTATTCTTCTTCAAATCGTGTTGTAAATGCCACATATTGTTTATCTGTTTGTGATAACGCAGATTCCCCTAAAACAACAGCCAACTCTTTCACTTGTTTCCCTTGTGCATAAGCAGCAAATAATTGATTCATGGTTGCTGCATGATCCTCACGTGTTTTCCCTTCACCTGTTCCTTTATCTTTCAAACGTGATAAAGACGGCAATACATTAATCGGAGGTTTAACACCTGCATTATATAAATCACGTGCTAAAATAATTTGTCCCTCTGTGATATATCCTGTTAAGTCTGGGATTGGATGTGTAATATCATCTTCTGGCATCGTTAAAATAGGGATTTGCGTCACAGAACCTTTTTTGCCAACTAGCCGGCCTGCACGCTCATATAAAGTTGATAAGTTTGTATATAAATATCCCGGATACCCACGTCGTCCCGGTACTTCACGTCTAGCTGCGGACACTTCACGTAATGCCTCACAATAGTTAGTCATATCTGTCATAATTACCAAAACGTGCATGTCTTTTTCATAAGCTAAATATTCAGCAGCACTCAATGCCATTTTTGGTGTAGCAATCCGTTCAATAGCAGGATCATTAGCTAAATTGATAAACATAACTGAACGCTCAATAGCACCTGTTTTTCTAAAGTCTTCCATGAAAAATTCAGCTTCTTCAAAGGTAATGCCCATTGCAGCAAAAACAACGGCAAATTTTTCATCGGAGTTTAATACAGTAGCTTGACGTGCAATTTGTGCTGCCAATTCTTTATGTGGAAGTCCAGAACCAGAAAATACAGGTAATTTTTGCCCACGTACAAGTGTATTCAAATGATCAATTGCTGAAATACCCGTTTGAATAAATTCATCCGGATAATCACGAGCAATAGGATTAATCGCCTGACCGTTAATATCCACATATTTTTCTGGTAAAATTTGTGGACCTCCATCCTTAACTTGTCCCATACCATCAAAAACACGTCCGACCATATCCTCTGATACTGCTAATTCTAAAGGTTTTCCACGAAAGCGTACAGTTGTATCACGTAAATTAATCCCACTTGCACTATCAAACAATTGAACAAGAGCTTTATCGTGATGTACTTCTAAAACTTGTCCACGGCGGATAGTTCCATCTTGCAATTGAATATCAACTAATTCATCAAATTTAACCCCTTCAACTTGTTCCACTGCCATTAAAGGACCGACAACTTCACTAACTGTTTTATACTCTTTAATCATGAGATGTCATGCCTCCTTTTGCAATAATGTCTTTCATTGTTTCTTGAATAGTATCTTTCAATAGTTCCAACTGTTTTAAATCTTTTTCTGCAACGTACTTACTACGTGCAATTCTATCACGAACGTGAATTGTTCCTGATAAAATCTCATTATAATAAGCACCTAATGTTAATGCTTGTCTAGCCTCTTGTTCAAATAAAAAGATGAGTTCAAGCATGAGATTTTGTTTACGATAAGACGTAAATGTATCCACTTTGTCAAATGCATTTTGTTGCAAATAGTCTTCACGAAGCATGCGTGCAATAACCATAGTTAATTTATCTTTTTCAGCTAAAGAATCTAATCCAACTAACCTTACAATTTCTTCTAGCTCAGATTCCTCTTGCAAAATTTTCATGGCATGACTAACTTTTTGCGACCAATTTGTTTGTAGTTTATTATCTAAATATTCTCCAATTTCATTGACATAAAGAGAATAAGAGGTCAACCAGTTCATTGACGGAAAATGACGTTTTTGTGCAAGTAAAGCATCAAGTCCCCAAAACACTTTAACAATACGTAATGTATTTTGTGTCACTGGTTCGGAAATATCGCCTCCTGGTGGAGAAACGGCACCAATTGCCGTAACACTCCCTTGACGTTGTTGAGTCCCCAATGTGACAACTTTTCCTGCTCTTTCATAATATTCTGCAATACGACTTCCTAAATATGCAGGGTACCCTTCATCTCCAGGCATTTCTTCTAAACGTCCAGACATTTCACGTAATGCCTCCGCCCACCTTGACGTTGAATCTGCCATAATCGCAACATTGTATCCCATATCTCTAAAATACTCTGCAATCGTTATACCAGTATAAATAGATGCTTCCCTTGCTGCAACAGGCATATTTGATGTATTTGCAATAAGAATGGTTCGTTCCATAATAGATTTTCCAGTATTTGGGTCAATTAACTCTGGAAATTCGTTTAACACATCTGTCATTTCGTTTCCACGTTCACCGCAACCAACATACACAACAATATCTACGTCTGCCCATTTAGCAATTTGATGTTGAACAACTGTTTTTCCTGCTCCAAAAGGTCCAGGTACAGCAGCACCTCCACCTTTAGTAACTGGGAAAAATGTATCAATAACACGTTGCCCTGTAAGCATTGGCTCCTTTGGATTTAATTTATATTGGAATGGACGTCCACGACGAACAGGCCATTTTTGTATTAAACTAAATGATTCAATTCCTTTTTCTGTACGAATGGTGTACACAATATCATCAACACTATACTCTCCAGATTCAATAGACGTTATGATACCTTTAATTCCAAATGGAACCATAATACGATGCTCTACCACTGCCGTTTCTTGAACTGTTCCGACAATATCGCCACTTATTACTGCATCGCCAACAGAAACTTTAGCTTGAAATGCCCATTTTTTTTGACGATTTAAAGGTTTGACATGAACACCACGAACTAAAAAATCACTCTGTGTAGCTTCTTGATAAGCATCTAATGGCCGTTGAATACCATCAAACATTTGTGACAAGATCCCCGGACCTAATTCTACTGATAATGCCTCTCCAGTCGTTTGTACCGGCTCTCCAACACCTAATCCTGACGTTTCTTCATACACTTGGATAGATGCCACATCACGACGCATCTCAATAATTTCTCCAATTAGACCAATGTGACCGACTTTGCAAATATCTTGAATATTGGCATCTTCCATTCCACTAGCCATAACTAATGGACCTGATACTTTTATAATTTTTCCAGTTTTCACAACAGTCTTCCTTCCTTTTTACTCAATTTTTTAATAATGTTATTCCTTACCATGCCATGTGTTGCGATTTACCACTCACATATTTAGAGAATATTTTGACCAATCGCCTTTTCAACATTTTGTTGAATCATAGATTTTCCAATATTTAAACTTCCTTTTTCATTAGGAATTAAAATAACCATTGGAATAATTTTCTCTTGATAGCGTTGAATGGTTTCAGGAATATATTGCGCAATATGCTCAGTAATATAAATGATACCATACTGGTGATTAGCCAAATCATCTAAACGCACTCTTGCCTCTTTTCCGTCTTGGCAAGCAAACACATCAAAGCCAATCATTTTAAACGGAAGAATAGAATCTCTATCACCAATCACTGCAATCTTATAACCCATAAATTGGTCGCATCCTTTCTCTTAGCACCGTTTCGTCGATGTTGTTTTCTTTTCCAGTCAACAATAACCTTAAATTTTTAACTTCCATTTCTGTATAATATAAAAATGATAATACAGGAAACAGTCCAAAAGGTTCATACTTGGATTGTTTTAAATAGTAATTCGCCACTAAATCACGCATTCTCTCAACATGTAGAGCTTGCAATGTATCGCTTGAAAAATCTAATGCCTCAGCATAATCCGTTTCCTTTAATAAAGCAACTAACTTGTCATATTGCTGATTTAATGCAAGATGTATCAATTCATTTAGTGCAATCTGTCCATGCTCTGATAAAATAGACAATAAAAAGCTACGACTGAGTGATTGATGTTTCACACGCAATAAACAATTAATATTATAAAGATCTGTCCATGCATATATCATTGCACTAATTTCAGCTTGATGTAATTGCTTAGCAATATGATTTAAATGCTGAAAATACGCTCTATCCAGTAAAATATCAATTGCCTCAATACGCCCATATTCCTCATAATAATCTTTAACGTGTTGAATCGCATCTAACATCACACTAGGCAATGTATCTGACTCACTAGTTTTTATCGCATAAGTCAACTCTGAAACGCTAAAACGTCCAATAGGAATGACTAAATGCTCTAGTGCAAGACCTGCTAACTCTGTTTTTAATAATACTTTTAAATTGTGGTAACTATAAATGAGTGAAAAAATATCTACAATTTCTAAAACGGGAACTTCCGATACAATATCACGATATGTATCCGCCAATTTTTCAACTAAAATGTGTTCAAAAGGCACTGTTATATCCGCATAACGTGTCGATTTTAGCACACTAATAGCACTCTCTGTTGAGTGACTTTTTAATACGGTATCTAGCTGTTCTTTAGATAATAACTCTTGTTCTTTAATACGAATAAGCGTATTAACACTAGCAAATAATGTATCGTTCATGTTAACCTCCTATCACTTATTCTGTTAATTGTTGAAGCAGCGCACTAATATAGTCTTGTTTTACCTCTTTAATCAATGCATTAAACAAATAATTATAGCGTACACCATTTTCTTCTAAAATAAACCCGGCTTCATTTGCGATCATATCCTTACCTATTTTTACATAATTTGGCAAAGTTATTTGTGGACTTTGCGTTTGCTGCATTAAAATAGTTTCTAAAGATAAATCTGTTTCTTGTAACGGAAACGACGTATATTCGCCTAAATGCAATGTATACTGTTTTTGATTATTTAATTGATGTAACACTTTATATAAAAATTGTGAAAACTCATCTTTTGTCCAATGTTTCATTCTTAAAGCTGCCTTATCAAATAATGCATGTAATTTATCTTGCTTATGTTGTAATACAACGTTACGTTTGTGATTTGTCAATTGCTGAATCGTAATGGTTTCTTGTAGATGAATATCCTTTGCTACTTTCTGACACATTAGCTGTTCATTCTGATTAATCTCATCTAATGCTAATGCTAAACGTTCCTTTTGGTGTTGTTCAGCTTGCTGCTTATGTTTTTGACATTCTTGTTCTTTACGATTAAGAATTTGTTGTGTAAAAGTGTGAATATCGCTCATGCTTACCTCCCAACTCATGATTAGCGTTTATTTATACTACTAGGAAAATAGCAATAACTAATCCTAAAATAGCGTACATTTCAACCATGCCCGCATAAATAGCACCTTTCATAAAATGTTCCTCGTTTTTAGCTAAAATTTGAATACCAGCAGTTGCTACACGACCTTGGGCAATCCCTGATGTTAATCCAGTAAACCCAATAACTAATCCTGCTACTAATGCTGAAACACCTTCAGAAAAACTCAATCCACTAGATAATTTTAAATAAATCATCATGGCAACAATTAAGCCGTAAAATCCTTGTGTACCTGGTAATAATTGTAAAATCATAGATTTCCCAAATTTTTCTGGTTGTTCTTTTGCCAGCGCTGTTGCTGCCTCACCAGTCATACCAACACCTTTTGCAGATCCTGTCCCTGCAAAAATCATAGCAAATGCCATACCCAATACTGCTAATAAATGTGCTCCGTCATGTCCTGTTAAAAATACTAAAAATGCATCCATATTATTTTTCCTCCAAATGTCTTTCTTTTAAATCAATATATTTTTCATAGGTTTTAAGGGGTTTCATCTTACGTCCACCGCCCTCATAAAATTTCCCAAAAAATTCTACAAATTGCAAACGAATACCGTGTACATACGCACCTAATAAAGCTAGAGCTAAGTTTAAAGTTTGTAATACAATAAAAAGCACAATACCTATTGTAAATTTAGCAATCGGTGGCAACAATCCTATAATTAAATTAAAAGATGAACCAATACTTGCCCCTGCTACACAAAGTGCCATTAAACGTGTATAACTGGCTAAGTCGCCAATATAACTACTCGCACCATATAATTTATACAATCCAGAACCTAATCCAGCTAATTTATTTTTAGCACCTAATACACTACTCAACACAATAACACCAACATGAACAATAATGACATATTGTGCCATAGTTCCTAGCCAACCTGTGTGTAAAAAGGTTTCTAGTACAATCCCAATCAAACCAATGAAAATACCTAGCCAACCTAAGCCATCTGAAAATGCCGTAGCATATTGTCGAGATTTCAGTTGAATATGCGTATTGACAGCTAAACCAAACATTAGCTGAATCACACCAAACACTACTGAAATAGCTAAAATAGAAATCGCATCAGTTGATGTTGATAATACTTTAAATGGCAATTCAATACTGAAAAACGAACCGAAAAAAATGCCCCAAAGGATACTAGGATAGGCTAACAGATGAAACAATCTCACATTTTTTCGTGTCTGTTTAGATAGAGGCATTTTACGCAATGCATACCATGTCCCAAATAGCAATAATAAACCATAACCAATATCAGCAACCATCATTCCAAAAAACGCAGCATAAAATGGAGCTAGTAATGGTGTTGGATCAACCTCTGAATATTTGGGTAAACTGTACATTTCCGTTAACAATTCAAACGGCTCAATTAAAGGGTGATTATTTAACACGATTGGAATATCTTTTTCGTCTATTATGACACTCTCATCTTTAACACACACAAATGTTGATTGTGGTAAACTCATGTGTAAAAGTTCTTTTAAGTATTTTTCTTTATCTTGAGCCATCCACCCCACAACAGCACTTAACGATTGTCCATTCAACATAAATAATTGTGCCTGTAATCGTTCGATTTCATTTGCAATTTGTTCCTCTTTAAATAATAAATCAGAATAATAATGAGCTAAATGCTCTAATTCTTTATTTAAGGTCTGTTTTTGATGATAAATTTGCTGTATTTCTTGCTCAAGCGCTTTTAAAGCAAGATGTGGTAATTGAGGAAAAGGATAATGAAACGGCGTAAAATGTAATGTAGATAACATCTGTTCAACACTATCCTTGTCTTTCTTATCGCAATAGATAATAACACCACGTTCTAACTCATCTGAAAATAACTCATCAATCAAAAGTGTGTCGTGTTGTGCTAACTCTTGATACCGTTCATCATGTTTAGATTGAGGAAATGTACCTACAAACGTTTGAACTGCCCTCAATGCCTTAGAAGTTGTTGGTAAGATTGGTAAAGATTTCCAGCGCTTTAACAATTGCACATGTTCTAATAATTTTTCTAATTGTTTTTGAAGCTGTTTCTTTTCTTTGACTATATCACGTACACGCACAAAAACGTTTCTCTCATTAAGCTCAATTAGTTTCTCTTGAATTTCTATTACCGTTAGAGCATATCGCTGCTTTAATTGTTTTTTCGATACATAAGGTTTCAACACGTCTTGCATGGATAAAACTTCTTTTAATAATTGTTCTTTTGCATGAACGTCTTGTAAAATAGTTGTTTCCTCTTGTTTAAGTTGATCAATCGATACATCTTCTTGAATAGGTTCAAAAGATTGACTTTCTTGTATTGTTTCTAACAATTTATTTTTATAATGCTCTTCAACCAGAATGATCCATTTTTGCATTTTAGTGACTGCCATATCGTCTATGAACCTCCTCTAAAATAGTTGCAATTAATTGGTTCTCTTTACATTCTATACATGAATTGATTGCATCAATCTCATCATTTTCTTCTTGTTTCAAACGTAACGAACACTCATGAATAACTTCCTTTGAGCGTACTGTTTCCTCTTGTTTAAACGTTTGAACAACTTGCATGCTCCTAGCTTGAGCCTGCTCTATTTTGGTTTCCACCTCTTTTTCAAAAGCCTGCTCTTCTTGATGATAGCGAGAAACAAGCATCTCCACTTGTTGTTCTATTTCTGTAATATACTCCACAGAAATGCTCATACTTACACCTCCAGTACTTCTATTATAACACCGCCCATTTATTTTTCCTAGATAAAGCCCATATCTCATATTGTTCATTATAAATAGGAAGAAATAGACAAAAATGAGAAAATTTTAATATTTCCACACCATTTTTTGCCGTTGCATAGAAAAAAATAAGCCCTACACAATAATTTTTTTATATATTTTCAATAAAAAATACCACGATTATATAAACACATTACACATCATGGTACTTTTTATGGTATAAATATACAATATTTTTCACTATAGCTCATACTAAGCCACGGCAGAGATAATGTGCGCCTACTTTTTAAAACACTTTTATAGCATATGAAAAAGTAGCTTGTTTCTGTGCTTCTAAAGCGTTAATGGCAAATTTTTGAGGCAATTCTCCTTCAAAATCGTCTAAATCACTCACCCCTTGCCAAGGTTCAATACAAACAAATGGAGCTTGTTTAGGATAAGGTGTCCAAATACCACAAAACAGATTACGCTGATACGACACACAAACACCATGTTGATGTTTATTTGATGTTAATTCCACAGAAACTTTTTGCTCATCTGTTTCAAAAATTAGTGCATCATCTTTAAACAAATCATACGTTAAAGGAAACGTCGTTAATGATGCTAAAGTTTTTGAATTTGCATCTAAATAAATACCATTTAAAGCATACTGATACACTGGACTTGGAGTTTGAATAGCTATTTGATAATCTTCAAATTTATCTCCCTCTTGCAAAGCCGTAGAAAAAGCAGGATGAGCTCCTATACTATAGTACATCGTATGATCATCTAAATTCTCAAGAGTGTAGTTCACATGGAGTTCAGTCTGATTTAATATGTACTCACAATATAACTTAAACGAAAAAGGATACATCCTTAATGTGTCCTCATCTGAACTTAAGCAAAAGATAAGTTTATTGCTTTCTTGACTTACCAAGGAAAATTCTTTATCCCTAGCAAAACCATGACCTGCCATTTCATACGTTTTTCCGTCAAGACGGTATGTATGATTTTTTAATCGTCCAACAATTGGAAATAATACTGGAGAACGTCTTCCCCAAAATTGTGCATCTCCATTCCATAAATAATTGATTTTATACTGTTTATGATAAATACTTTGTACTTCTGCTCCGTAAGTTGCAATTTCTACACAAATTATATCATTTTCAAGTTTATACATCGCTTTCTCCTTTCTCATAAATCCTGTTCACATAGTCAACAACACATAAATGTACAAAAAGAGAACTAGGCAAAAAGATGATGTTGTTCAATCCAATAACATCACTCAACATTGTCATTGTTTTTCACAACTTATTTTACTCGTCATACTTTTCGCTCAGTTCCAAGTCTATTCTATTTAAGTTAAGCAATCGCTTCTAGTCTATCCGGTCTAAATCCAGAAAAAGGTTCCTCTCCTTCAATCACAACAACGGGTAAAGAGGAAAAACCTAATGCTTTGACTTCTTCTAGAGCGACTTCATCTTCCATAACATCTTTAACTTTAAATGGAATATTTCTCTCTTCTAAAAATTTTTTTGTAAAATTGCATTGCATACAATTTGGTTTTGAATAAACAACTACAGGTGCCATATTTAAATCTCCTTTTAAAATAATACTTCATAATGATACTGTAAAAAAAACAAAAAATCAACTATATACTGTTTTCGTTCTATAACGATACCACAAAATATAGTGTTCATTAATATTATAAAAACTATATTAAATCTCTATTTAAACACACATCTTATAATTTTTTATACATGGATAATCTCCCTACATCGCTTATTACAAAGTTTACTTCTATCTATTCAAGTAACCAGATACGCACACTCATGACACACTAGAGTATCGTAACGCCACATATACACTACTCTTCAATACATAGAATGCCCAAAATAAAAAAATATGTATTATCCACTCTATCGACATAAAAACTAGTTGCTTAAACACTGACCCATACATCTAAACATATCAACACAAGTTTCTATCTTCATCCTCATAAAGCGTAAAGCTAAAGAAAAATCTGCTTTTTTTTAATCTCTTCAATGACATTTTTAAACTATCTATAAATCAAAGTCTACATTAAAATAACGCTAGCAAAAATACATTTTCTTCTCTTAGTTTTAGGGATACGCATAACAAAAATTGCAAGGAACTGGGAAAAAGTCTTAAAAATAAAAAAACAGCTTATAATGACGTCATCAGAAACGGGCTCTTCGTCAAATTATGTTGGTAAGTAAAAATTCCAGCAAATATTAAGTTGTTTTTTCTTAATAGGGCTAATTGTTTCTTTTCGAATCGGTATGCAATTGTCAAGGTTTATAGCGTGAGCGTGCCTTGACAATAGGCATACTGATTTGATAGACTTTTCAGCCCATATTAAGATGGTTTAAATAATTTTTCTTGCACTAAAAATACTCGAGTTCGTAAATATGTAAAATATTTAAACCCATAACTCATGCGATTTAATAATTTTATTTTTCGATTTATCCACTCAATAACACCGTTAGAATA
>NZ_SPPB01000180.1 GCF_004570605.1 Granulicatella sp. WM01
TACCCAAAATATGAAAAAACTGGCAACAATACTACACAAACAGTATTGTTTTTTTCTTTTAAACAGTACTTTTGCTACTCTATATAGGTTTAATATAAAAGCACATCACATTTTTTCTATTTTAAAAGGCTCTTCGTCAAATTATGTTGGTAAGTAAAAATTCCAGCAAATATTAAGTTGTTTTTTCTTAATAGGGCTAATTGTTTCTTTTCGAATCGGTATGCAGTTGTCAAGGTTTATAGCGTGAGCG
>NZ_SPPB01000181.1 GCF_004570605.1 Granulicatella sp. WM01
AAATCATTAAAAACAGAGGTGAATCGAATAGGTGTGAACATTAATCAAATTGTCAAAAGGATACATGAAACAGAAAGCGAAATTAGACAAGATGACTTCATGGAAATGATTCAACTCCAAAAACAATCTCGAATTGTAAAGCCAAGTGCAACAGTACATGAAAAATACTAAAGTCACAGTCTATGTCTGTGTGCGACATAGTTGTTTTGTAATGGAATAGGTGTAACGGTCAAGGTATTAGCGTAGCGAG
>NZ_SPPB01000182.1 GCF_004570605.1 Granulicatella sp. WM01
CCAATTTCAATAATTTTCTGGTATTCTTATCCATGTGAAGCACCTCTTTACTATTTTGTCTCAACTTATAGTTTACTGGTTTGCTTCACTTTTTTCTATAAAAAAATAATCGTGTTGGCGAACTTTTGGCTCTTCGTCAAATTATGTTGGTAAGTAAAAATTCCAGCAAATATTAAGTTGTTTTTTCTTAATAGGGCTAATTGTTTCTTTTCGAATCGGTATGCAGTTGTCAAGGTTTATAGCGTGAGC
>NZ_SPPB01000183.1 GCF_004570605.1 Granulicatella sp. WM01
CTCGCTACGCTAATACCTTGACCGTTACACCTATTCCATTACAAAACAACTATGTCGCACACAGACATAGACTGTGACTTTAGTATTTTTCATGTACTGTTGCACTTGGCTTTACAATTCGAGGAAAAGTATCAATCGAATGTGATAATGTCTTAAAGTAATCGAATGACAAAATGTCCCAAAATGATAAACTAGAGATATGAAAAGGATAGAATTAACAGTGAATGAAATAAAAAAATATAACGTCA
>NZ_SPPB01000184.1 GCF_004570605.1 Granulicatella sp. WM01
GTACTATCTGATTGATTAAGATATTTTTTCATAATCTGACATCTTAACTGATTAAATGTTCGATTGATATGTTGAACAATGTGAAATCTATCTGTAACAATTTCTGCATTCGGAAACACCTGTTTTATCCAACTACCATAATGTGCATTCATATCCATAACAACATAACGTACGTTTAAGCGTTGCTTTCTTGAATATTTTAGAAAATAACTAAGTAGATAACGACACTGTCTTGTCGGTAATATGT
>NZ_SPPB01000185.1 GCF_004570605.1 Granulicatella sp. WM01
ACGGAGTTAATCCAAATGCAGACGCTAAAACAACTGCTAAGAACGCCATTGAAGATGCAGCAACTGCTAAGAAAGCAGCCATTGATGCACGTAATGAATTAACGCAAGAAGAAAAAGATGCTGCTAAAAAAGATGTTGATGCTAAAGCTACAGAAGCAAAAGCAAATGTTGATAATGCAACAACAAATGCAGAAGTAGACACAGCTAAGACAGACGGTACTACTGCTATTAACGAAGTTAATCCAA
>NZ_SPPB01000186.1 GCF_004570605.1 Granulicatella sp. WM01
AGCATACATTATTTTGCCCTATAAGTGCAATGATTTTTTTTAAAATCATTGCACTTATAGTGGCCCACATTTTGGGACATTTTCATTTTCGATTGACACTGAAACTCTACTCAATTACAGGAAAAGTATCAATCGAATGTGATAATGTCTTAAAGTAATCGAATGACAAAATGTCCCAAAATGATAAACTAGAGATATGAAAAGGATAGAATTAACAGTGAATGAAATAAAAAAATATAACGTCA
>NZ_SPPB01000187.1 GCF_004570605.1 Granulicatella sp. WM01
GTAAAACAGTAAAACGACTAAAACAACAGAAAAAAGTAGCACAACAGGTGAGACATGAATTGTCTATAAACTTACCCCGTTCTTGTGAGTTTCTAGCAGATAGTGACACTATCCACCCTAGTCGTCCAAGAAAAAAATATTGCGGCGAACTGATACAAATGGACGCTAGTCAATTCAGATGGTTTGGTCAAACTGTCTCTCATCTTCATGTTGCCATTGATGATGCTTCTGGTAATATTGTTG
>NZ_SPPB01000188.1 GCF_004570605.1 Granulicatella sp. WM01
AAATCATTAAAAACAGAGGTGAATCGAATAGGTGTGAACATTAATCAAATTGTCAAAAGGATACATGAAACAGAAAGCGAAATTAGACAAGATGACTTCATGGAAATGATTCAACTCCAAAAACAATTGAACCAAACTATTCATGAGATGATTAAACATGTGATTGATTAGGGGGAATACTATGGCTGTGACTAAAGTGTTGCAAATCAAAACAGAGAATAATTTAAAAGCAGCTTTGTGT
>NZ_SPPB01000189.1 GCF_004570605.1 Granulicatella sp. WM01
AAAACAGTAAAACGACTAAAACAACAGAAAAAAGTAGCACAACAGGTGAGACATGAATTGTCTATAAACTTACCCCGTTCTTGTGAGTTTCTAGCAGATAGTGACACTATCCATCCTAGTCGTCCAAGAAAAAAATATTGCGGCGAACTGATACAAATGGACGCTAGTCAATTCAGATGGTTTGGTCAAACTGTCTCTCATCTTCATGTTGCCATTGATGATGCTTCTGGTAATATTGT
>NZ_SPPB01000018.1 GCF_004570605.1 Granulicatella sp. WM01
TGGATAGTGTCACTATCTGCTAGAAACTCACAAGAACGGGGTAAGTTTGTAGACAATTCATGTCTCACCTGTTGTGCTACTTTTTTCTGTTGTTTTAGTCGTTTTACTGTTTTACGATGTGTTTTGGGAGAAATCATTCCATGGTTATAGAGAATGGTACGAACAGTTGTATCTGTTAAATTGATGCCATGTTCTTGTTTTAAAATTTCAGTAAAATGAACAACATTAGGTTTTAAATTGGTAAATGATTGGTATAGTTCTACAATAAAAGTTTTAGTAGATTCAGGTAGACTATGCTTTGGCGAGCGTTTTTTATTTTTATGAGAAAAAGCTGACTTCCCCAATTGAACATAATTGTTAAGTAGTCGGTTAATTTGTCTTAATGATAAAGTTAATTCAACACAGGCACGTTGTTTTGTTTTTTTGCCATGATGAACGGCTTTGATGACGTTATATTTTTTTATTTCATTCACTGTTAATTCTATCCTTTTCATATCTCTAGTTTATCATTTTGGGACATTTTGTCATTCGATTACTTTAAGACATTATCACATTCGATTGATATTTTTTAGAAATAATGTGTATAAAAATTGACAAATAAAAAATAAATGATATAATCAAGTCAATATTTAGGCTCTTTAATCGTGTTCGAGAAGCATGAAAGATCTGTTTTGTGTAGAAGTATTTTTCTATAAATCTGTCTGTGTGCGATTTGTTATGCGAGCATAATGGTCGTTTTTTTGTGCCGTGTATGTTGTAAGGTCAATGAAAGGACTATTATTGAGCTGAAAATGCCAATCTTTTAGTGAGTGCTTATAGGCTATTATGATGTATGACTTTGGTTATACTCTATTGAGTGGACATTAGGTTGAGCATCTTTTTTTAGGAATAGGTACAGCATGCAAAGAGTTTGGTAAAATTTTCATCAAGTTATGGCAAGGCATAAGTGGAGAGGTTGCTCTATAAGTTGGTTTTGCTATGCTGGAGTGATAAACGTAGAAAGAGAGAGTGTGACATGGATAGACAAAAACCGATTATTGCATTAGATTTTGCAACATTAGATGAGGCTATTTCTTTTTTGAAGCAGTTTCCAAGTGGTCAAAAGTTGAATGTGAAAGTAGGCATGGAGCTTTTTTATGCTCAAGGATCTAGTTTTATAAATGAATTGCTTGTAAAAGGGCATGAGATATTTTTAGATTTGAAGTTGCATGATATTCCGAATACAGTAGAGCGTTCAATGAGTGTGTTAGCTCAATTAGGCGTATCCATGGTTAATGTGCATGCTCAAGGGGGCTTAGCAATGATGAAAGCTGCTTTAAAAGGCTTAGAAAAAGGCACTTTACCTGGGAAAAAGCGACCACTACTCATAGCAGTAACACAATTGACGTCTACTGATGAAAAACAGTTAAAAGACCAACAACAAATTTCAGTAAATATGGCTGATAATATTGTACATTTGGCTAAGTTGACTAAGGAGGCAGGTTTGGACGGTGTAGTTTGTTCGCCACATGAAGTGCGTATGATTAAACAAGCGTGTGGAGAGGATTTTTTAACCGTTACACCCGGTATTCGTTGTGCTGAGGCAAAACAAGATGATCAGGTGCGTATCATGACTCCAGAACAAGCTAGACATACAGGAAGTGATTATATCGTTGTTGGTAGACCGATTACTTGTTCTGAAAATCCGTTTGGAAGTTATGAAAAGATTACACAAGACTGGAGTAGTGAAGAATAATGAGTGAACACGTAGAACAAAAAATTGCACAAATTTTGCTGAATATTAAGGCAGTGGCTTTAAGTCCGTCATCACCATTTACATGGACGTCTGGGTTAAAATCGCCTATTTATTGTGACAATCGCTTAATTATTAGCCACCCAATTGAAAGAAATATTGTGGCACAGGCCTTAGCCGATTTAATTATTGAAAAATGCCCAGATGTCGACGTGATTGCTGGAACTGCAACAGCAGGCATTCCACATGCTGCACTGGTGGCACATTTATTGCAAAAACCAATGATTTATGTGCGTTCAAGTGCCAAAGAGCATGGGAAAAAATCAGCAATTGAGGGAGAATTACTCCCTAATAGTAAAGTCGTGATGATTGAGGATTTAATTAGCACTGGAAAGAGTGTTATTCATGCGGCTAATATTGTTAAAGAAGCTGGTGGAGATGTTCAAGGGTGTTTTGCGATTTTTAACTATTTATTGCCAAATGGGAAAAAATCTTTTGAAGCACTTGACTATCCATTATATACCTTAACTAATTATGAGGCATTGATTAAAGTAGCTGTACAATCTCCAGAATTGAAAGCATATCAAGACACATTAGAGCAGTGGCACCAAGATCCACTTGCTTGGTCAGAACGTATGAGTGAACATTGATAAAAATAGCGTTTAAATATGTGAGAAATGATATGTAAACATTTAAGATAGTTGAATTTTCTATTGACGGTATCGCATCACAGGGGAATGTTGATTGTTTATTTTTGATTAGTCACTATCTGTTGTTTAACGATTTTGTAGTATCGTGTTAATAAAATATCAATAATCACACATTAAAAATTGAATGCTATTCATGTCAAAACAGGTTACACCTAGTAGAACAGACTAAGTCACATGTTGGAAATGAATAGGTAGGGGAACTTTATTAGAGTTAAATCATATAATAAAGATAAATATTAGATAAATTTTTAATAAATAAAAAACTTTAAAGTGGGGGACGTACAAACCTTATTTTAAAGTTTTTTTTAGTGGCATGTGTAAATTGTTAGAGAAAGGAATTGGAATATTTTCAAAAGTTTAATGACAAACAGACCTGTAAAATCAAATATATAGTATTCTAATAGAGAAATCTTTTTGTGTTATAAACACATGATTTTTTTAATAAATCTTGTTTAAAAAAATCAGGCGTATACATTTTTGTGTGATAGATTTGATGCAAAACATACATTGTGTGCAATTATTTTGCGATTGAATGTGCAAGATGCTATTTGAGCATAAGTAGTGAATAGGTTGTTTGGTAGTTTGGCTGGCAAAGGTTTTGAATAAAGTGGGTATATTGTTATTTTGCACTACATTATTTCAGTATGCTCATCATAAAGGGAACATGTACGTGGATATGTATTAGAGATGCCATAACTCTTTTGTTGGTGTATTGTATAAATAGGGTAGTCTGACAAAAACAAATGAGATAGAAAGAGGCAAATAGGCATTATAATTAGGAGATTAATGGTTATTTTGGTATAATAGAAAGGTTGAATTAGTGGCTTAGGGTGCTAATTCTCGTAATGGCTAACAATAGTTTGCTATTAGTCTAGGAAAGTGAGGGGATATGACAAAAGTTGTGCAAGAAACATTGTAATTCTATTTTTATGTACATTAATAAAGAATGACGAGATCATTCATTAAGGAGAAAGATGATGAAATTATCAAAAAACAATCGTAATGCCCTAATTTCAGCTATTGTAGCGTCTGGGACAGATGATTTGAATGTTATGTTTTTAGCGTTTTCGTTAACGTCAATGATTACCGATTTAGGTATTTCCAAAACAGCTGGAGGTTTTGCCTCTACTATTACCAACTTAGGTATGTTGCTAGGTGGATTATTATTCGGTGTATTAGCCGATAAATATAATACATTTAAAGTATTCCGTTGGACTATCATTATTTTTTCGGTAGCAACTGCACTTATTTTTTTTACAACAGATATTTATTATTTATATGTGATGCGTTTTATCGCAGGCATTGGTGTAGGTGGAGAATATGGTGTTGCTATTGCGATTATGGCTGGTTTAGTTCCTAAAGAGAAAATGGGGCGTATTTCGTCTTTAAATGGAATTGTTGGACAAATTGGGTCTATTTTATCAGCTATTTTAGCAGGATTTATTGCACCGTTATTTGGGTGGAGAGGACTATTTTTATGTGGTTTATTCCCCTTACTTATTGTTTTGTGGTCTTATATGGCAGTTGATGCTAATCAAGTGAGTGATTTTGATGCTCATGAAGCAAAAGACGTTGTCACAGGAAAAATTAGCGATTTATTTGCTAGTCCACAATTAATTGCGCAAACAGTTGCTTTGAGTGTGATGACAACCGTTCAAATTGCAGGCTATTTTGGCATGATGAATTGGTTACCTAGTATTATGCAAGCACAAGCAGGAGTTAGTGTAAGCCATTCTAATATGTGGATGATTACAACTATTTTAGGCATGTGTTTAGGTATGGTTACATTTGGTCAATTTTTAGATAAATATGGTCCAAAAATTGTGTATACGGTGTTTTTATTATCTTCGGCTGTGTCTGTTTATTTGTTTAGTTTTGCAACAACCGAATGGACATTGTTAATCGGTGGAGCTATTGTTGGCTTTTTTGTCAATGGTATGTTTGCAGGTTATGGAGCGATGATTACACGCCTATACCCTCATCGTATTCGGAGTGTAGCCAATAATGTGATTTTAAATATTGGTCGAGCAATTGGTGGGTTTTCATCATTGGCAATCGGGTATATTTTAGAACGCTCTAATGTGAGTGTTGTTATGATTTTCTTAGCGTCTTTATACGTGCTAAGTCTTATTGCCATGTTGAGCATTAAAAACTTGTCCCCTAAATTGTATGCTCAATTAGGGAATGAATAGTGCCTTTGCATTACAGAGCATTCCCCTTGGAACAGTAGCGTATACAGATGATGTGAACACTTGTTTGAAAGTGGAATATAAGACAACACGTCATAAAGTGGACGATTAAAAAAGATTTAAAATAGATTACAATGTCAATAAAGATAGATTTAACACATCTTTTGTCATCATTTAGAGTATGTTGGTATCTAACATAATATTGATATGAATACACTCAACACAATATTGTCATGACTAGCATATTTTAGTCATCTCATGATTTCTAAGACTAACCAGAGTATACATGTGTATATTCTGGTTTTGTGTTATAAAAAGATATGTTCGTCAATGAATTGCTCCTAGTGATAAAAAACGTGCTTTTCTTAGGAATATAAACATAATGGTATGAGTGAATGTCTTTGTTTGCCAGTCGATTTGTTAAAAATAAGCGTATTTGGTTAATGGTTTATAAAGGACAAAAAGTTAATGTAGGATATAGAAAGAATAGGATAGATTGTATAAAAAAGTGTAGCGATGATGTCAACAATCGCTACACTTTTTAGTTTACATAATCAGTTATGCTGGTGGTGTGATGTACAGATAGATTTTATAGATGATTATAAAGTAAGTCATTACTGATGAATAATGACAAAATATAGAAATAGGCTTATCTTATTTTATCAAGTCAAGGCAGTTTTAAAGGAGAAAGGATACAACAGATATGGTGTTTACGTCATAGCTATAAAAAGAAAATGCAATAAAGTTAGCCTTATCAGTAAATATTTTTTTCTATAAGGAGAGTATTTTTTAGAATTTTGTGGGCATACTGAAGTGATGGAGCAATAGATATATTTGTCTGAAAAATTTTGGTATTAAGGACTAAAACTATATTTTTCAAGTGCTTTTGTATAAGAAATCTGAACGATAAAAAAAGAAATTTTTTTAATATTCGTTTGTTGTTAACTATATCTCGATGTTTTGGCTATTTTATAAGTGTTGACATATATATATATATATACTAAAATAAGTGAATATAGAATGGATTGCTAATTCTAGATGATGGAAAAGAAAGGTATGGTATGTGATATGAAAAATTTATTTAATCAATCAAAGCGTTCGCGTTTTAGTATTCGTAAGTTTACGTTAGGAACGTTTTCGGTAATGTTAGGGACAAGTGTCTTGTTAACGGGTTTACCAGAATATCATTTAGGGGTATCTGCTTACGCAGCACAAACACTAACTCCTCCAATACTTAAATGGCCTCTTAGAGAATCAGGGGTGCTTGATGAATTGGGTAAGGTGCGTGTTGAGCAGTTTTTTTGGATGAACAATGAGCTCTTGAGGAATGTCAAAGGCGTTACTGTTGCTGATAATGGACGTCTTACGGTTGAATTTTTGGATGGGACAAAGTCTTATCTTGAGCCAAGTGATACGGTTTCCTCACCAGGCCATTTTGTAGGTTATATTTTCTATAGCCCTATACGACCAAAAACTAAAGTAGGGGTTGCTAATCCTGATGCGTTAACTGCCCAAGAAAAAGAGGCTGTCATTGCAGCGTTTCGTCAAGCAAATAGGGTAGATGAACAGAACATCAAAAGTATTACCATAGAAGGAAATCGTGTCAAAGTTGTTTATAAAGAAAATACAAAACGGAATGGTACCCAGATTTACGATGATACACATTATTTTTCAGTAGGTAGATTTGTTCAACTAGATAAAAGTCCAGTTATTAAAGCAATTGATGATGCTGCTGCAGCTAAAAAGAATGCCATTGATAGAAACAGTGCATTAACGACAGAAGAAAAAACGGCTGCTAAAGCAAAAGTTGACGTAGAAGCCACTAAAGCTAAAACAGCGATTAATAATGCACAAACGCCTACTGATATTCAAAATGCTAAAAATGCCGGCATTAGTGCGATTGATGCAGTACCGGTTACACCGACTTATAAAAATAATGCTAAAGCAGCCATTGACACAGCTGCTAGAACTAAAAAATCTAGTATTGATAACAACAATGCGTTAACAACAGAAGAAAAAGCTGCTGCTAAGGCAAAAGTTGATGCTGAAGTGAATAAAGCCAAAGGAGCTATTGATGCAGCAGCAACGAATGCTAATGTAGATACGGCTAAAAATGCAGGGGTTACAGCTATCAATGGTGTAGCTGCAACAGGTACAGCTAAATCAAATGCTAAAGCAGAAATTGATGCAGAAGTGGCTAAGAAAAATGCTGAGATTGATGCCAAAGCTGGATTAACGCCTACTGAAAAAGCTAGATGGAAAGAAACCGTAAAAACAACAGCTGATGCAGCCAAAGCTCAAATTGACAGAGCCGCAGACAACGCTGCTGTAACAGCAGCGAAAAACAAAGGTATTGCTGATATTAGAGCCATTAAAGTACAAAGTGCTAAAGAAACATCTAAGGCAACACTTGATGCAGAAGTGGCTAAGAAAAAAGCAGAAATTGATAATCATTCTAATTTAACAGACGAAGAGAAAGTAAAAGCTAAAGAGCAAGTTGATACAGTCGCTGCAGCAGCTAAAGATAAAATTGAGCAAGCAACAACTGAAGCTGATATTACTCGTGAATTAGAAGCAGGAAAAACTGCAATTCAAAATGTGCCGGTTAATTCAAAAGTGAAAACAGATGCTAAAGCAGCCATTGATGAAGCAGCTGCAGCTAAAAAGAAAGAAATTGATAGCAATACTGTATTGACAACGGAAGAAAAAGAGATAGCTAAAGCAAAAGTAGATACAGAAGCCGCTAAAGCTAAAGCTGAAATTGATGCAGCAAGCACTAATGCTGCCGTAGAAACGGCAAAAACAAATGGTCAAACGGCGATTAGAAATGTGCAAGGACAAAGTGGTAAACAGGCAGCTAAAGATTCTGTTGAAGATGAAGCGAATAAAAAGAAAGCAACTATTGCAAGTTCTCCTTTAACAGATGAAGAAAAAGCAATCGCTAATGCAGCAGTTGAAGCTAAATTAAATAAAGCTAAGGCTGATATTGATAATGCCACAACTAACGAGGCTATAACAACAGCCGTATCTAATGGAAAAGCTGCTATTAACGCTGTACCGGTTACACCAACTTATAAAAATAATGCTAAAGCTGAAATTGATGCAGCTGCAACAGCTAAAAAAGAAGAAATTAATCAGCATAACGATTTAACAGATGCAGAAAAAGAAGCGAAAAGACAAGAAGTAGATGATCTAGCACAACGTGCAAAAGATGCTATTGACAAAGCAAGCACCAATGCAGCTGTCGATCAAGAAAAAGATGCTGGCATTAGAGCGATTCAAGCCGTTTCTGTAAAAGGGGCTAAAGAGCAAGCTAGACAAGAGATTGATGAGATTGGTGCAACTAAAAAGAAAGCCATTGATGCTCGAGATGATTTAACAGACGAAGAAAAAGCAAAAGCAAAACAATTAGTTGACGAAGCGATTGCCAAAGCTAAGCAAGCAATGGATTCAGCAACAAATCAAGCTGATATTGACCAAGCAAAAGCGAACGGTGTTGATGAAATTAATGGCATTGATCCAATAGCCAAAGTAAAACCAGCAGCCAAAGCCGCAATCGACCAAGAGGCAGCTAAGAAAAAAGCAGCCATAGATGCTCGAGATGATTTAACAGACGAAGAAAAAACAAAAGCAAAAGAATTGGTTGACGAAGCTGCTAATAAAGCAAAAGAAGCTATTGATAAAGCAAGAACTGATGCAGCCGTTGAGAGTGCTAAAAATCAAGGTAAAACAGAAATTGATAGCATCAATCCAGTTGCCAAAGTTAAACCAGCAGCAAAAGCAATTATCGACCAAGAGTCAGCTAAGAAAAAAGCAGAAATTGATGCTCGAGATGATTTAACAGACGAAGAAAAAGCAAAAGCAAAAGAATTGGTTGATGAAGCTGCTAATAAAGCAAAAGAAGCTATTGATAAGGCAAGAACTGATGCAGACGTTGAGGGTGCTAAAAATCAAGGTAAAGCAGAAATTGATAGCATTAATCCAGAAGCTAAAGTTAAACCAGCAGCAAAAGCAATTATCGACCAAGAGGTAGCTAAGAAAAAAGCAGAAATTGATGCTCGAGCTGATTTAACAGACGAAGAAAAAGCAAAAGCAAAAGAATTGGTTGACGAAGCTGCTAATAAAGCAAAAGGAGCTATTGATAAAGCAAAAACTGATGCAGCAGTTGAGGAAGCTAAAAATCAAGGTAAAGCAGAAATTGATGCTGTTAACCCAGAAGCCAAAGCAAAACCAGCAGCAAAAGCAATTATCGACCAAGAGGCAGCTAAGAAAAAAGCAGAAATTGATGCTCGAGATGATTTAACAGACGAAGAAAAAGACGCAGCAAAACAATTGGTTGATGAAGTTGCTAATAAAGCAAAAGAAGCTATTGATAAAGCAAGCACTGATAAAGACGTTGAAACAGCTAAAAATCAAGGCAAAACTGAAATTGATAGCATTAATCCAGAAGCAAAAGCAAAAACAGAAGCTAAAGCTGCAATTGACCAAGAGGTAGCTAAGAAAAAAGCAGAAATTGATGCTCGAGGTGATTTAACACAAGAAGAAAAAGAAGTAGCAAAACAATTGGTTGACGAAGCTGCTAATAAAGCCAAAGCAGCAATTGATAAAGCAAACACTGATGCAGCAGTTGAGGAAGCTAAAAATCAAGGGAAAACTGAAATTGATAGCATCAATCCAGTTGCCAAAGCAAAACCAGCAGCCAAAGACGCTATTGACCAAGCAGCAGCTAAGAAAAAAGCAGAAATCGATGCTCGAGATGATTTGACGGCTAATGAAAAAGCAAAAGCCAAAGCGGAAATTGACAAATTAGCTGATGAAGCAAAAGGAAACATTGACAAAGCAAGTACTAATGCAGACGTTGAGCAAGCTGAAAAAGTTGGCAAACAAACGATTGAGGCTTTCCAGGTGTCAGTGAGTTCTAAAGAAGTTGCCGCTCAATTGATTGATGAGGCAGCAGCTAAGAAAAAAGCAGAAATTGATGCTCGTGGCGATTTGAATGCACAAGAAAAAGCGACTGCTAAAGCAGAAGTTGATAAATTAGTGGCTAAAGCTAAAGAAGAAGTTCGTGCAGCTAAAGATGAAAAAGCTATCACAGATGCAACAAATCGTGGTGTTAAAGCCATTACAGAGTATAACTATGTGAAAGTAAAAGGTAAAGGAAAAGGATTATTGCCATATACTGGAACAAGTGAAACAACATCAGCAGCTTTAGCCGGTGGCATGTTAAGTTTACTAGGTGCGTTATTTTTATCACGTCGCAAAAAAGAACGTTCAAAATAATCAAGTAAATTGAAGATAAATTATTGACTGTTTAATGTAAAGGCATGATAGATTAAAGCAAATCATGAGTGATGCAAATATAGTCATGAAAAGAGAACAAAGCAAAAAGATTTTGAGAAGAGCGTGTGTAAGAAATAGCAATTTAGGGTATAAGGGTAGGGGAACCGTTTGCTTAGAAAAAATAAATGAATTTTAGATAGTGAGATTTTTTAGATAAAGTAATGTTAAATAGCTTTATTTTAGATAAAATAATTTTAAATAGTGATTGTTTTGATAGAAACAGTCAAGGGATGTCTATTCCGTACAATGATTTAAACATGTATTTTTCGTGTCTTGCACATATTGAAAAATCTTTTTGCATGTTTTCAATTCATGAAAGAGATAAAGTGTAAAAATAAATTCTTCAATTATTTTTGCAACAACAGTCTAGTGATTAAACAGATTGTAAGGGATAAAAAGTTATCGCATGAATTGTAGGACATCGGAGATAACAAAGTAGCCTAATAAAAAAGTGTAGCGATTTTGCAAAATCGCTACACTTTTTTTGCATAAAGCAACTATAAAAAATAGTGATGAATGTACTTTTCCAAGTGGTATAAAAAAACAAGCATATTAGAAAGCGTGCGTTTCTTAGAGATATAAATATAATTTTGTAAGTGAACGCTTTTGATTGCTATTCGATGTGCCGTACACTCAAAAAATAGTGACGATAACGTCACGATAGGTAGAGGTATGGTGATACGACACGTGAAGTTTGCTTATTTATTTTTTGAAGTTCCTAATAAGGTTACGGCAGTTTTTACTATCGACTTTTTCAAAATGGTCATGTTTTGGAAAACGAGGAAAAGGTAATGGGAATAAAAAAGCGAACATAATGTAAGATGATGCTAACAAGTTTTCATAAAGTAAGAGATGGACAGATAAATATTGAAAAAAACTGTCATGAGTACTTGAAAAATCTTGATGAAAAAATGAATTGCTGTGAGAAAGAAAATAGAAAGGCTAGAGAACTTGAGAAAAAGTAAAAGGAAGTGGAGTTAAATTTTCTCTTTGACAATTTGTGTCATATAAACATGTTGATACATAACATGTGTTCGTGTGTGTTTGGTACATAACCTGCTTAATATTACACGGTAATGAAATAAACCGGATTACCATAAAAGTGATGCTTTCATTAATCTTCATCTTTAATATCAATATCATCTGGGAGAGGGGTATTCAAATAGTCTTGGTACTCTTTTAAATACCGTTCACGTTCCTTTAAAAACAAATTGAATTGCTCTTTGTAAATTAAAATATCATCATCAACTCGTACGTATCGAATTTGTTTTTCACGAATAAGACGTACAATTTCAGATACATCAAGATGTAAATATTCGGCAGTTTGAGAAATTGTTAAATACATAAAAAACTCCTTGCGACTTTTTATCAAGTTTATGGTATCATGATACATAGATAAATTCAACGAAAGAGAAAAAAATGAAAGAAAAAATATTAGTTATCGTCGGGCCTACGGCAGTAGGAAAAACGGCATTAAGTTTAGAATTAGCTAAAACATATCATGGAGAAATCATTAGTGGTGACTCTATGCAAATTTACCGTCATCTTTCAATTGGAACGGCTAAAATTAAGCCAGAAGATATGCAACATATTCCGCATCATCTCATTGATTTTTTAGAACCAAATGAATCGTATAGTGCTAGCCAATTTCAAGCAATGGCGCAGGAGAAAATTGCTGACATTATCGAGCGGGGAAATCTTCCAATTGTTGTTGGTGGCACAGGACTATATATTGAGGGATTGTTGAGGCAAATGAGCTTTGGAGGAGAAAATTCTTACACCTCAAATTGTCGCCTAAGACTACAAGAACGTGTTGACAAAGAGGGCATAGAGTGCTTGTATCAAGAATTGAGCCAAAAAGATCCTAAGGCAGCACAACACATACATATCAATAATCCTAGACGGATTATCCGTGCTTTAGAAGTAATTGAGCAAACAGGGCAATTATTTTCTGAACAATGCACAAAAGAAAGATATGATGCTTTTATCATTGGGCTGACAACATGTAGAGAATATCTTTACGAGCGTATTAATCAAAGAGTTGATATGATGATGGAGCAAGGCTTATTGCAAGAAGCCGAATGGCTTTTCAATCAGCATTATCCAGACAATACACAGAGTTTAAAAGCAATCGGATATAAGGAATTATTCCCTTATTTGCAACAAGAAGCCACTTTAGAGGACTGTGTTGAAGTGTTGAAACGCAATTCAAGACGATATGCGAAAAGACAGTTAACATGGTTTAGAAACCGAATGTCAGTAAGATGGTTTGATTGTTTAGAAGATGATAAAGAGATATTATTTGAGGAGGTGGACGCATGGTTGAAAAAGTTATCTTAGTTGGTGTTCAAAGGACTGAAAAAGACGATGCTTTTCAATATAGTTTAGAAGAGCTAGAACAACTTTGCCAAACTGCAGGTGGACAAGTTGTAGCAACTTTAACGCAAAAAAGAGAGCGATTTGATTCCAAAACAGTTATTGGAAAAGGAAAAATGCAGGAATTAGTTGCTTTGGTGGACGAATTACAGGCCGATACTATTGTTTTTCAACAAGAATTATCGCCAAGTCATGTGCGAAATATTCAAGAGCAAATAGAGTGTAAAGTGATTGATCGTATTCAATTGATTTTAGATATTTTTGCTTTGCGTGCTAGAAGTAAGGAGGGTAAGCTTCAAGTTGAGCTTGCACAATTAAATTATTTACTACCCCGTTTATCAGGACAAGGGAAAAACATGTCAAGACTTGGTGGAGGAATTGGAACAAGAGGACCAGGGGAAACAAAGTTAGAATCAGATAAACGGCACATTCAAACACAAATTAGTGAATGTAAACGTCAATTAAAAGAAGTGTCTGAACATCGCCAACGTTCAAGAGAACAGCGTAAAAATAGCCAAATTTTTCAAATTGGTTTAATTGGATATACAAATGCAGGTAAATCAACATTGATTAATCGTCTAACGGATGCTAAAACTTATGAACAGGATCAACTGTTTGCCACACTTGATCCACTAACACGTCAATTTAAGTTGTGTCATCAATTTAAAATGACAATCACCGATACAGTTGGATTTATTCAAGATATTCCAACACAGCTTATTCATGCTTTTGAATCAACATTGGAAGAAAGTCGTTCCGTAGATTTTTTTATTCATGTTGTGGATAGTTCGGCAGAGAACTACCAAGAGCATGAAAAAACGGTTTTACATTTACTCAAAGAATTACGTATGGATACTATTCCTATGATTACAGTCTATAATAAAAAAGATAAAATTCAAGAGCAGTTTACGCCAACGTTGAAACCTTATATTTGGTTATCTACTTTGTTAGAAGAAGATATTAGGCAGTTACATTACTTTTTATGGGAGCATATTCAAAAGCAATTATGTGCCTACAACTTATCTTATCCATTAGGGCAAGAGGCAATCGTCACAAAATTGACAAATGAAACATTTGTGACGAATTCAACGTTTAATGCGGATACTCTTGAGTATGAAGTCGTAGGATTTGCGAAAAAAACGTCACCGTTTATTGCCGATACACTAGCTAAACAGGAGAAAAATGATGATATATTTTGATAATAGTGCAACGACACCCATGTTGAAAGAGGTCATACAAACCATTCAAAAAGTTCAAGAACACTATATTGGCAACCCATCAAGTTTGCATGATTTAGGTGTGCAAGCCAGACAATTATTAGAAAAAGCAAGGGAGCAAATTGCCAACTTATTGCATGTGACGACAGAAAGTATTTATTTTACAAGTGGTGGAACAGAAAGTAATAATGCAGCTATTTTAGGTACAGCGTTTGAAAAACGAGGAAAGCATGTGATAACCACACAAATTGAACACCCATCAGTCACTAAAACAATGCATTTTCTTGAAAAAATGGGCTACACAGTTACTTATTTACCAGTCAATGCTCAAGGGATTGTCTCTATTGAGGCATTAAAAGCTGCTATACATTCAGACACTATTCTAGTGTCAGTTATGTGGGTTAATAATGAGGTAGGTAGTATTCAACCCATTCAAGCTATTGCAGAAGTATTACAAGAGTATCCTCATATTCATTTTCATGTTGATGCCGTTCAAGCAGTTGATGATGTGCTTAAACAAGGCATACCTAAACGAGTTGATTTATTAAGTTTATCAGCACATAAGTATCATGGCCCAAGAGCAACAGGGATTTTATATAAAAAAGAAGGACGTCGTATTCAGCCTTTACTCCATGGTGGTGGACAAGAAAAAGGATTGAGAAGTGGGACAGAGCATGTTGGAAATAATGTTGCTATGGCAAAGGCTTTACGTTTATATCGTGAAAAACAACAACAAGATGTCACTCATGTAGACAAATTATCGCAACGATTACGTGCATTTTTAAAAACATTTGAGTCTGTTCATGTGTTATCGCCAGACAATGCCACACATCATATTGTAACCTTTGCACTTTCTGGTGTACGTGGGGAAGTTATGGTGCATGCTCTTGAAAAAGAAAAGATTTATATTTCTACAACAAGTGCATGCTCTTCTAAAATTAACAAAGCACACCATACTTTATCAGCAATGAACATTCCAACAGAATTATCAACATGTGCTGTACGTGTTAGTTTCTCATATTACAATACGCTTGAGGAATTACAGCATTTTGAAAAAGTATTTACGGCGTTGTATGCTCAGTTTAGTAAAATTATGAAATAGGAGAAAATAAAAAATGGAAGTAAACATTATGATTCGTTACGGCGAATTATCCACTAAAGGAAAAAATAAGAAGAATTTTATTCAACAATTAGCCTATAATGTGAAAAAAGCATTGAGAAATTTCCCTAGTGTCAAAGTTAGACCCGAATATGATTTTATGTACTTAGATTTAAATGGTGCTTTAGAGCATGAGGTTCTGCCTTACTTGGAGCATGTGTTTGGTATTCAAAGTTATTCACCAGTGTACAAGGTAGATAAAGATTTTAGTCAGTTATCTAAACAAGTGGTTCAATTATTAGCTGACAGAGATTTGGAGAATAAAACGTTTAAAATTGCTGCTAAACGCTCTGATCATGAGTTTTATATGGATACACAAGAATTAAATTTAGCATTAGGTCAAGTGGTATTACAAGCCTACCCACAATTAAGTGTGCGTATGAAACAACCGGATATTCAAATTAAAGTAGATGTTAGACGTGAAGCCATTTATGTTAGTACACAAGTGTATAAAGGAGCAGGTGGATTACCGGTTGGAACAAGTGGGAGAGGGATGATGATGTTATCTGGAGGAATAGATTCTCCAGTTGCGAGTTATTTAGCTTTAAAACGAGGACTAGACATTGAAATGGTTCATTTTTACAGTCCTCCTTACACTAGTCCACAATCTTTACGAAAAACACAAGAATTGACTAAAAAGTTGGCAAAATACGGTGGAACAATTCAGTTTATTGAAGTGCCATTTACGAAAATTCAAGAAGCGATTAAAGCAAATTGTCCAGATACGTATTTAATGACATTAACACGTCGATTTATGTTACGTATCACTGATGAATTACGTCAAAAAAGAAAAGGTTTAGTGATTTTAAATGGAGAATCTATTGGACAAGTGGCTTCTCAAACATTACATAGTATGATTGCTATTAATGAAGTGACAAACACACCTATTTTAAGACCTGTTGCTGCCATGGATAAGTTAGAGATTATTCAAATAGCTGAACAAATAGACACATTTGAATTGTCTATTCAACCGTTTGAAGATTGTTGTACTGTTTTTGCCCCTCCTTCACCAAAAACGAAGCCTAATTTAGATAAAGTACATCATTATGAAGAAAAATTAGACGTAGATGCTCTTATTCAAGAAGCTGTAAACCATGTAAAGATTTATCCAATATCATCTGATACATCTTTTGAGGAAGATACAAAGGATATGGACGAGCTATTATAATAGATATATAACCTAAGAAATCAGCCATAAAAATGAATGTATTATAAATCGTGTTGATAAATAAAAAGATTGCATCAACACGGTTTTTTATATAAAAACTATGATATTAAGAATAATAAAGGGAGAAATTAAGAGGAAAATGATTACGATTAGAACATATAGGGAATAGGAAGAATATGATTTTTACAGGGGAATATATCCCTTTGTTGTTGATTATAATTTGGAAGAAATGATATGTATTAACTTGGGTATATATTATAGATAAGATGTCTAGCATAATAGTTGTCTTAGCTGTCAAAATAGACCAGTTGATGTCTAAATACGACCACTTACGTAAAAAGACTTCACAAAATATACAAAAAGGGTATACTACAATAAAGAGGTGATGCAATGAAGATTAAAATTGAGATTGATGATGCAATGGATGATCTTGAAGTGATTATCAAGGCAAAACAGTTAGATGAAGATGTCATAGCTATTCAAAAGCGTTTGAACTATGTGAGTGATTATAAACTTTCTGTGTTTAAACAGGACAGCGAATATTTTATTCCTATTCAAGAGATTTTGTTTATTGAAGCAAATGACAGTCGAATTTATGTGCATACCATACAGAAAATTTTTGAATCCCATGAAAAATTGTATCAGCTTGAAGCTAAAATGCCTATTCAGTTTTGCCGTATATCTAAATCTGTTTTGGTCAATATTAAAGCGATTTATGCTTTAGACCGTTCGTTTTCTGGAACGAGTACAATTCGATTTGCACATTGTCACAAGCAAGTTCATGTTTCTCGTCATTATTATAAATTTTTAAAAGATAAATTAAATGAAATGAGGTATTTGTATGAAAACTAAATTTTGGGGCATCGTGTGCTTGTTATTGGCAGGTGCAGTAGTATTAAATCAATTGAAAATCATTCCACATGTTCCTGTATTCCTTATTGTTATGACACTGGTGTGTGGAATTTCTGTCATAAAAAATCTGTTAAGACAAAATATACCTGCGATTGTTATTCCAAGTACTATTTTATTTTTTGTGTATAATAGTGAATATTCATTTTCAGATATTCATACAAAAACAGTTCTGTTAATTGCAGTTTTAACGTATTTTGGATTGCAGTTTCTATTTTCCTCTACTCATCAAAAAAAGATACATGTTTTAAAAAAAAAATTTAATTCATCAGCACACTATACAACTCTATTTGGAGAAAATATCCAATATGTGTCTAATAAAGAACTAGATGTTATGTCTGCACGGTGTTTTTGTGGAGAAATTAATCTGTATTTTAATGAAGCAGATATGAAAGATGATACACTTACTTTGAATGCACATGTTATTTGTGGGAGCATGAAATTGTTTATCCCATCAGACTGGAAAGTTATCAATCAGTCTACGGTGTTATTTGGAGAGGTAGATTTTTATAGCCAACAATCAAAAATAAAGACATTGATTATTGAAGGAATAGTTGCTTTTGGAGAAATAGATATTCATTATATTTAATATAGAATATCAGAGAAATCATTGTATAAAGATAGTTATAGTGGTATAAAGATAGTTATAGTGCTATAATGAAAGTATCTTTTAAAAGAAAGGAAGAGGGTTTATGAAAAATGACGAGAAAAATGCAATTTTAAGATTTATACAGTATAAAAAAGTAAAACATTGGATGCTGTTTACCACATTATGCTGTATCTTTGGGAGTGCAATTGGTGTTATTTTCTTAACAGTAATAGCTAATTCACCGTATGTCAAAGTAGGATTAGTTGAAATATTGGTAACATGCTTAGGCTTTGTCAATTGTGCGATGATGTTGAAAGAGCTTATTACGTTATCAGAACATACTCCAGTTAATCGCTTAGTGTTCAAACTGATATATGTGTATTTTGGTGTTAGACTATTATTAGGTATAAGCAGTACAAATGACACGTTTGGAATACCTTATTTTTACATGGCTGGACTAAGAGCTTTGTCAGGAGTACAATTGGGTGTCATTATAACTCAGATATTAGTGTTCAGTATTCCTGTGATTGTTGTTATATTTGTAGATTTAGAGGCAAAAAAATTAGCTAAATATAATAGTTTTGCACAAGAAGATGACACCTTTGAGAAAGTTGTAGAACCTGTTTCTAGTTATACCAATAATGAACCGGTTACTCAAAGCATTGTAGAACATACTACACAAGAGGGAAAACAAGAAGAAAAGCATAAAGAAAGTGTAGAAAGTTTTGAAACTGAACAAGACACTCCTCAAGGAAAAGGTGTGGAAAGAGCAGAAACTGAAACAAATTCTTCAAACGAAGAAGTAGTAGAAGTCGTTGATGTGGAGAACACACCAGACGAAATAGAACTAGAAAACTAAGAGTAATAACAGAATAATGTCATAAACTTTATGTGGGTGTCCGCCAATTTGTGTGGGTAGGATACCAAAATAATGTGGACACTAAATTGGGTGGAATTTTTAAAATTCCACCCAATTTTAGTACGACGGACATGTCTTACTAAAAAGGACTGTGAAAAAGTCTTAAAATAAAAAACAGCTTATAAAGACGTCATCATAAACGTTGGTTCTAAGCTGTTTTCAATTTTTTTAATATTAATCGAAATGCTAAAATTTTAGTTTTTTTCAGTTTCTGCTTGCTTAGATTAGTATCTTGAATAACATGCGTTAAACGTTGATTGAACCACTTTGTGCCGAACGGCATGTACGGTGGTATGAGAGGACTAGAAATTATCCTCAACTCACTTGTATGTAAAGTATCATTTTCTAACAGACACACCGACGTTAACAAATAATACATATTTAGCTATACGTGGCAGTGATGTTGTTTTATGGACAAAATCAAAAATTGTTTATTTTAAATTTTAGTGATAAATGGCAAGCTATTTATGTATCAGTTGTATTATAATATAATTATTAAAGATACTGTTAAATAATAAGTAAGAGGAGGAGCTTAATATGTCGAAGAAAAAATTATTATGTAGACTAGGTATTGCCAGTCTTTTAATTGGTGGAGGGATAGTCACAACAATGGCACTCAATGGATTTTCGTTAAATGGTACACGACAAGAAAATTATCGTAAAAAACAATTAAATTATTTAAAAGAGCATGAAGCGGACATGATTGCGTATATCAAAAAAGAATATCCAAAAATAGAAAGTGTACAATTTGATTGGTCAACATTTCAAGTGAATGCCATTAGTAATGGGTGGATAACGACAAGTGGGAATAAATTATCGTTAAAGGGAAAATTTAATAATTTAAACAATACCCGACTAAGAGTAGAATTTTATTTAGAAAATTCTGAAGATATACCAAATATTAAAAAAATCAAATTATCCGATCATCCAGAAATTGTGACGGATAATGTGTGGGTGCCATATGAATAACTTACAGACATTTGATAATATATATGCTAATTTGTCACAAAGTATATATTAACAAGAGCATTTAATTTTTTGATAAAAAGATAAATGACAAGCTATTTATGTATCAGTTGTATTGTAATATAATCATTAAAGATACTGTTAAATAATAAGTAAAAGGAGGGGTTAATATGTCAAAGAAAAAATTATTATGTAGACTAGGTCTTGCTGGTCTTTTAATTGGAGGGGGAGTAGTCACAACAATGGCATTCAATGGATTTTCGTTAAATGGAACACCACAAGAAAATTATCGTAAAAAACAATTAAATTATTTGAAAGAGCATGAAGTGGACATGATTGAGTATATCCAAAAAAGATACCCAAAAATAGAAAGTGTGCAATTTGATTGGTCAACATTTGAGGTTGATAGTATTAGTAATGGGTGGATAACACCAAGTGGATATAATTTATCTTTAACAGGTGTTTTTAATAATAATAAAGATACTTATATTGCAGTAGATTTTTATTTAGAAAAATATGATGATATGCCGAATATAGAGAAAATAAAAATGTTAAATCCACCAAAAATTATAAAAAATGGTGGTTGGTGGATTTATGAATAATTTACAGACTTTTGACAGTGTATATGCTAATTTGTCCTAAAGTACATATTTAAAAAGACCATTGAATTTTTTTGATAAAGAACACAAATATAAATGACAATCAAAAGGAGGAGTTTAACATGTCGAAGAAAAAATTATTATGTAGACTAGGTATTGCCAGTCTTTTAATTGGTGGAGGGATAGTCACAGCAATGGCATTCAATGGATTTTTGTTAAATGGAACATCACAAGAAAATTATCGTAAAAAACAATTAAATTATTTAAAAGAGCATGAAGTGGACATGATTGCGTATATCAAAAAAGAATATCCAAAAATAGAAAGTGTACAATTTGATTGGTCAACATTTCAAGTCAGACCGATTAGTAACGGGTGGATAACGACAACTGGATATAATCTATCTGTAAGAGGTAAATTTAATAATCTGGAGCATACTAAACTTAAAGTAGATTTTTATTTAGAAAAATATGACGATATGCCTGATATAAAAAAAATAGGTATGTTAAATGATCCAAAAATTTTAAAAAATGGTGGATGGGATATTTATGAATAGTTTACAGACTTTTGACAGTATACAGACTAATTCGACCAAAAATACATATTTAAAAAGACCATTGAATTTTTTTGATGAAGTACACAAAGATAAATGAAAAGCAATTATATATCAATTGTATTATAATATAAACATTAAAGATACTATTAAATGACAATCAAAAGGAGGAGTTTAATGTGTCAAAGAAAAAATTATTATGTAGACTAGGCATAGCCAGTCTTTTAATTGGAGGGGGAGTAGTCACAACAATGGCATTCAATGGATTTTCGTTAAATGGAACACCACAAGAAAATTATCGTAAAAAACAATTAAATTATTTAAAAGAGCATGAAGCGGACATGATTGCGTATATCCAAAAAAGATACCCTAAAATAGAAAGTGTGCAATTTGATTGGTCAACATTTGAGGTTGATAGTATTAGTAATGGGTGGATAACACCAAGTGGGTATAATTTATCTGTACGAGGTAAATTTAATAATCTGGAGCATACTAAACTTAAAGTAGATTTTTATTTAGAAAAATATGATGATATGCCTAATATTGATAAAATTGGGATGTTAAATCCTGCGAAAATTTTGAAAGATAATGTGTGGGTGAGATATGAATAATTTACAGACATTTGATAATATATATGCTAATTTGGCTCAAAGCGCATATCGTAAAAGACCACTGACATTTTCTGAGTTGGACAGTATACTAAAAGTTGAAGAGATAGATTATTCGGTTGATGAAATGTATGAAAATACCACCGTATTCGGCGGTCAAAATTTACCCAATAATGGTATTGTCTATTTACAACCAGACCCCACAAAAAAAGTGTTGTATAAAAAAGTAGATAGTCATGTGATAACTGGTGGGAAAAATCATGTTGAAACGTTTGATGTGTATGAGAATGAAAAGGGTTTACTGAGTGATAGGGTTAAAGGATTTAATGCCTATTTTTTAACAGACACACCGACGTTAACAAATGACACAAAAGAAACGTATTTAGCGATACGTGGCAGTGACGGCTTTCGATTTGCACTACATGACGTGCAGTTGCCATTAAATGATTGGCTTGATAATAATGAGCCTTTTATCATGAGTGATGCATATATTCCTCAAGCTAAACTGACACATGAGGCGATAACAGTGAAAGTACAAGAATTAAAGACTTATGCACCAAGCGCACAGTTGAATATAACGGGACATTCATTGGGGTCAATCAATGCAGCACAAGCAGTTGCTAACTTAGATGCTCATACATTGGAACGAATTAATAAAGTGGTGTTATTTCATGGTCCAGATGTGATGAAGAGTTTGAAAAAAATGGGGTTAAGTGAGGAACAAATCAAACGAGCAAGTGAGAAGGTAGAGTATTTTCTTAATCCATTTGATATTGTGTCAATGGCGAATAGAGATGTGCCAGAAAATGAACAATTTGGCAAAACTCATATTATTGTACCGTTACATTATAAAGGAACGTTTGATGATGGTGTGGCACATGATTTTGGAGATTTACAAATGGATAGTAAGGGGAATATTTTAGTGGCAACGCCAGATTTTCATCCAGAACTGATAGAAGCGGGGGAAAAAATAAGCCGTTTAACAAGGAAATATATAGATATCGTAAAATCTAAAGGTGGTACTTATTTAACGGCTATCACGGAGGGATTAAAAGCGCTACTTGAAAAACAGGTGGAGTACCAATACAATGTAGAAGTGAAGTATTTATTAGATGAATTTAAAAAAGAATACGACGCTATTATACAAGAAACAAGACAACAATCACTTGAGTGGAACTATGCTAATATCCCATTACTACAAGAGCGTATTTTAAAAGCTACTGGCGAACAAGAGATTATGTTACGACAACAATTGGTTTTATCGGCGGCTCAGTTGGCAACATTTGAGAATGAAGATAGAATAAACCAAGTCAAAACGTTATTAAAACAGTATAAAGAGCAAGTATATCATCTTGTCCATAAAGTACATCAGCAAGTGTATGGGTTAGGTAAACATCTTAATCACTATGAGTTAGAAAATCTAATATCAAATTTTCAATTACATACCTTTTGGAGAGATGATATAGAAAGTGAAATGATTAGTAACATGGATAAGTTTCAAGTAGATATTGAGCAATTTTCACAAACATTGGTTAAAGCAGCTGAACAGATGGTTATGTTAGATAAAGGGCAAGGGCAGTCGTTTGAAGAGATAATGACGACTGTTCAAGAAAGGTGGAGGAAATAATGGAGTATCAATTGCGGGTATCTGAAATGATAAATGTAGACTTACAATTTGAGCGTTATAGACAACAGATGAAATTACAACAGAAATTAGCTAGCCAAGCGTGTTTGGCACATACTCGTTTAGATATTGAAATGCTCAGTATTGAACTAGCTAGACAACTAGACGAGTTGAATGAAGCGTTTAAAAAAGGTGTAGCAGTTGATTATGTGGAAAGAATACAATATGGTTTTAAAGGGACGGTTGCAAAAGCTGCACAAGAAAAATTGCAGACGATGACAACACCACTATTAAAGGCACCACTCGTTGTATAGGTGTAGAAGATGACAAAACAAAAACAATTAGATGACATAGAGAATGCACACCGTTTGACAATGAAAACATATCGAACGGCTCAAGAGACTATTCATGATTTAAAATACCAAATATCACGTGAAACGCAAGACATTGTGAAAGCTGTTTATACGTGGTGTAAAGGTAGCCAGACATACGAAGTGCAATCGCTTTTGAATAGGATAACTGAGCATTTAGATGAGATGGAAAAAGAGTATAATAGACAGTTAGCACAGTTAGAAGAGTTAATTATCCAAGAAAAAAGACAGTATATGAAAAAAGTGCAAGACATTGAAGAGAGTCAAGATGACGATGTGTAAAATAAACAATAAATCATGTGTATACGTCGTAGGGACTGGAAAAAACTAAAATTTTAGCCTTTCGATTAACATGTGAAAAATTGAAAACAGCTTAGAACCAACGTTTCTGATGACGTTAGAATGAGCTGTTTTTTATTGTTAAGACTTTTTTTCCAGTCCCATTTTAACAGGTGTGGGACACATTGACCTATCTGTTTACGTATATCCTGTTCTTTTAATATTTTTCCTGTTATTTTGCAACAGGGTATACTATAAAAAAATAGAAAAAATGGGATGATAATACTTGAAATGTGACACATAATCTGGTAATATATCGTGGTACGTGTGTACAGGCGTGGGAGGAGAAATCTTTAACTCCATTAAACCACATCACGGACTTAAATCAAGGAGGAATGTTTCGTGGCTAAAAAAGTTGTCAAAATTGTTAAATTACAAATTCCTGCAGGTAAAGCAACACCAGCTCCACCAGTAGGTTCAACATTAGGTCAAGCTCAAGTGAACATTATGGGATTCTGTAAAGAATTTAATGCTCGTACAGCTGACCAAGCAGGATTGATTATTCCTGTAGTAATTAGTGTATATGAAGATCGTTCATTCGATTTCGTTACTAAAACTCCACCAGCAGCAGTACTATTGAAAAAAGCAGCTAAAGTGGAAAAAGGTTCAGGAGAACCAAACAAGAAAAAAGTTGCTACAGTGACACGTCAACAAGTACAAGAAATCGCAGAATTGAAAGCACCAGATTTAAATGCAGCTAGCGTAGAAGCTGCTATGCGTATGGTTGAAGGAACAGCTCGTTCAATGGGCTTTACTGTTCAAGACTAATACAAAAACAGACAGCTTCTCATTGATAGACTAATTTTAGTCTGTGGGAGGTAAAACCGCTAAAACCACAATAGGAGGAATTAATATGGCAAAGAAAAGTAAAAAATTCTTAGCAGCTGCTGCAAAAGTTGATGCAACAAAATCATACTCTATTGAAGAAGCAGTAGCATTAGTTAAAGAAATAGATTTTGCAAAATTTGACGCAACAGTAGAAGTTGCATATCGTTTAGGAATTGATACAAGAAAAGCAGACCAACAATTACGTGGTGCAATCGTGTTGCCACACGGTACTGGTAAAACAGCTCGTGTATTAGTTATTGCACGTGGTGAAAAAGCTAAAGAAGCTGAAGCAGCAGGAGCAGACTATGTTGGTGATGTTGATTTAATCGAAAAAATTGCTGGTGGCTGGTTTGACTTTGATGTTATCGTAGCTACACCAGACATGATGGGACAAGTTGGTCGTTTAGGTCGTGTATTAGGACCTAAAGGATTAATGCCAAACCCTAAAACAGGTACTGTTACAATGGACGTTACAAAAGCTGTTGAAGAAATCAAAGCTGGTAAAGTGACATACCGTGCAGATAAAGCAGGGAATTTACATGTTACTGTAGGAAAAGTTTCATTTGATAATGAAAAATTAGTTGAAAACTTGAAAGCTATTCATGAAACAGTTGTACGTATTAAACCAGCAACTTCTAAAGGTCAATACGTTAAAAACGTTGCAATTACATCTACGTTAGGACCTGGTGTTCGTGTAGACAGCACAACTCTATAAAATAGTAATGTGCACCTTCATATCATGATGAGGGTGCATGTTTTATATAAACATTTTTTGTATCTGATGTTATGTGAGTGCAAGGCAATATACAATGTCTTGCTGATATAAATATGTGATTTTTTGTTCAAATTCTAGGGATAGCTACTCTAATTAGTATGAGCCATTTTATGAGACGTCATATCAACATAACAGTAAAACACGACTATGACATTTTTAAGTCAAAAAGAGATACTTAAAAAAAATGATGATGAAGAAAAGGATACATTCATTATTTGTGAATTCTTTGACGAATAATAGTTTTATCCAAGCTATACTAAGCGTATATTGAAAAAGGAGAATTAACACATTATGTTTTCAGAAAAAATAGAAAAAGCATGTCATAAAAAAGAAGCATTGTTTGATGAAAGTAAGCTAAAATATGGATTACGTTCTATCTTTGCAGGTGCTTTTTTAACAATGAGTACAGCAGGAGGAGCTTATGCAGCTGATAAAATTAGTCATGTTCACCCAGATTTAGGAAAATTCATGTTTTCATTTTTATTTGCATGGGGACTTGTTTATATTTTATTTTTAAATGCCGAACTTGCCACATCAAATATGATGTATTTGGCAGCAGGGACATATCAACGTCATATTCATTGGAAAAAGGCAGCCACTATTTTATTCTATTGTACCTTATGCAATTTAATTGGAGCATTACTTATTGGATTTTTATTTAGTCAATCATCAGCATTTTCACATTTACATCTTGATGATTATGTGAGTGCTAATGTTGTTGCTAAAATAACTAAACCTAATCACATTGTTTTGTTAGATGCAATTTTAGCAAATGTTTTTGTTAATGTGGCTATATTATCTTTCTTATTTATTGAGAATCAAAGTGCTAAAATGTGGGTTGTGTTATCAGCTGTTTTTCTATTTGTATTTTTAGGAGAAGAGCATGTCATTGCTAATTTCGCCTCATTTAGTATTGTAAAATTCAATGAGATTGCCAATCAAATTCCACAACTAGACTGGTTAAATATGTTTAGACAATGGTCAGTTGCTTTTATTGGAAATTGTATTGGTGGAGGACTAATTATAGGCGTTGGGTATGCTTATTTGAATAAATCAAAATCAATCTATCGTGATTAATCGCAAAAGATAGACATGGTATTTTTTTATCAACAATAGAAAAAATAAAGAGTTAGAAATTAACTATACATGACTTGATAGAATACAGTGTGTTTCAATCGAGTGTTATATCTTTTAGTTTTTCTCAGATTATGGTGGTAAAAACAAAATTGCTTTACCTAGTGATGCAAAAAACGTGCTGGCGAACTTTTTTGTTCGCCAGCACAGTTTTTCTATATATAAAAATTTAATTTCCGTAGAATAAGCTATCACTAGCAAATTCAGGTTCAGATGTAATCATAATGCCTAATTGTCTAAATGTGTTTTCATCTGATTGTTGTAAAATGACTGTGCTATGTGCTTGTAAGTCACGTAATTGAACCAATTGTTTCCAAGCAGCATCAGCTGCTGGGTTTGTCACGGCAGAAATACTTAATGCCATTAAAATTTCTTTACAATCTAGGCTTGATTGTTTTTTAGTTAAAACATCATGTTTTAATTGGTTAATTGATTCTAAAATAACAGGAGGTAATAAATGAATATCGTCGCTAATATTGGCTAAATATTTGACACAGTTCAAGACACAAGCTGCTGCTGCACTCATTAAGGAGCTATGTTTTCCAGTAATGATTGTTCCGTCAGCTAATTCAATTGCTACGACAGGGATATTGTCATAAGATTGTGATTTTTGATTAGCCACTGAAACAACTGGACGGTTTTTAGGACTAAGTCCCATATCGTCCATAATATATTTGCCACGTTGTGCAGCAGATAAACTACCAATGCCTTTTTTATAATCACATTGAAGTGCAAAATAACGACGAATGATTTCTTGTTTAGCAGCATCTTGAACAGCCTCATCATCTACAATGGCAAATCCTGCACGGTTAACCCCCATATCAGTAGGAGAGTAGTACGGAATATCTGATCCGTTAATTTTAGTTAAGATACGTCTTAAAAGAGGAAAGGCTTCAATATCACGGTTATAGTTTACAGTTGTTTGATTGTATTTTTCCAAGTGGAATGTATCAATCATATTGACATCTTCTAAATCTGCTGTTGCAGACTCATAGGCAACGTTAACAGGGTGTTTTAATGGTAAATTCCAAATTGGGAAAGTCTCAAATTTAGCATAGCCTGCTTTTTTGCCACGTTTCACTTCATGGTATAACTGGTTTAAGCATGTTGCTAATTTACCACTATTTGGACCTGGTGCAGTAACAACAACAAGAGGTTTAGTTGTTTCAATATAGTCATTTTTTCCATAACCAGCATCACTAACGATTGTATCAACATCTAAAGGATACCCCTGAGTGTAACCGTGTGTGTACACTTTAATGCCACGACGTTCTAGTTTGTTTTTGAATTGTGTAGCAGAAGGTTGACCTGTGTAACGTGTAATAACGACACTATTAATGCTTAAATCCCAGTAACGTAAATCATCAATTAAGCGAAGCACATCTCTATCGTATGTAATCCCAAAATCGCTACGAACTTTATTTTGTTCAATATCTCCAGCGTAGACACAAATGATAATTTCCGCTTTTTCACGCAAATGATATAATAATTTTACTTTTCCGTCTGGGTCAAATCCTGGTAAGACACGCATAGCATGAAAGTCTCCGATTAATTTTCCACCGAATTCTAAATATAATTTATCATGTGCATTCACACGCTCTAAAATGTATCTACTTTGTTCATCTAAATATTGTTTACTGTCAAATCCTTTTTTCATGTTATTGTCCTCTCCATATAAAATAAATCGTTACTATTTTCAAAACATTATTATAGCATAAGACGATTTAAAATAGAAAATATATTTATTATTTGTTATCATTTTTTTACTATCTCGAATTGTAAAGCCAAGTGCAACAGTACATGAAAAATACTAAAGTCACAGTCTATGTCTGTGTGCGACATAGTTGTTTTGTAATGGAATAGGTGTAACGGTCAAGGTATTAGCGTAGCGAGCCTTTACGGTTACACCTATTCTGTTATAGTTTATGTCGTTGCACACAAACGATTAAACATAGTATGAGGTGTATCATAGTCTAGTATACGTCTAGGTCTATTATTTAACGCATTTTGTATAGTTGTTATCATTTGAATAGGTACTAAATTAAATGATTTTCCCTT
>NZ_SPPB01000190.1 GCF_004570605.1 Granulicatella sp. WM01
GCGCTTATTGATGTACTTAATGATGTACTTAGTGATTCACTTGTACTTAATGATGTACTTAATGATTGGCTTGCACTTAACGATGTACTCATTGATTGACTAGCACTCACTGATGTACTTAATGATTCACTCGTACTTAATGATGTACTTAATGATTCACTTGCACTTAGTGATGTACTTAATGATTGACTCGTACTTAACGATGTACTTAATGATTGACTCGTACTTAACGATGTAC
>NZ_SPPB01000191.1 GCF_004570605.1 Granulicatella sp. WM01
CTAGTCAATTCAGATGGTTTGGTCAAACTGTCTCTCATCTTCATGTTGCCATTGATGATGCTTCTGGTAATATTGTTGGTGCCTATTTTGCCCCACAAGAAACGCTGAAAGGCTATTATCAGGTGTTGCATCAGATATTAACCAATTATGGTATTCCTGCTGCTTTTTTAACGGATAGACGAACGGTATTTGATTATCAAAGGAAAGGGACTCAACAGCTTCAAGACGATACCATG
>NZ_SPPB01000192.1 GCF_004570605.1 Granulicatella sp. WM01
ATCTACACAGTTTATGTCACAATTGATTTCTACACTATCTCAAAAGATTAGAATACATAGTGTTGATTCCTTTGTTAATACTTATAAAAAGCAGCATTCTGATGAACTAGTCCCTTGCACTAAAACTGTTTATAATTGGATACACAATCAATCTATACCATTAAAACCAATTGATTTACCACGGATGGTACGTATTCGTCACAAGAGAACCCCTACTCGTTTGAAACAACATAA
>NZ_SPPB01000193.1 GCF_004570605.1 Granulicatella sp. WM01
CATCAGATATTAACCAATTATGGTATTCCTGCTGCTTTTTTAACGGATAGACGAACGGTATTTGATTATCAAAGGAAAGGGACTCAACAGCTTCAAGACGATACCATGACACAGTTTGGTTTTGCTTGTTTTCAGTTAGGTATTAGCCTTAAAACAACATCTATTCCACAGGGGAAAGGACGTGTGGAACGTTTAAACAATACCTTACAATCCCGATTACCTGTTGATTTGG
>NZ_SPPB01000194.1 GCF_004570605.1 Granulicatella sp. WM01
GTATCGTCTTGAAGCTGTTGAGTCCCTTTCCTTTGATAATCAAATACCGTTCGTCTATCCGTTAAAAAAGCAGCAGGAATACCATAATTGGTTAATATCTGATGCAACACCTGATAATAGCCTGTTAGCGTTTCTTGTGGGGCAAAATAGGCACCAACAATATTACCAGAAGCATCATCAATGGCAACATGAAGATGAGAGACAGTTTGACCAAACCATCTGAATTG
>NZ_SPPB01000195.1 GCF_004570605.1 Granulicatella sp. WM01
GTATCGTCTTGAAGCTGTTGAGTTCCTTTCCTTTGATAATCAAATACCGTTCGTCTATCCGTTAAAAAAGCAGCAGGAATACCATAATTGGTTAATATCTGATGCAACACCTGATAATAGCCTGTTAGCGTTTCTTGTGGGGCAAAATAGGCACCCACAATATTACCAGAAGCATCATCAATGGCAACATGAAGATGAGAGACAGTTTGACCAAACCATCTGAATTG
>NZ_SPPB01000196.1 GCF_004570605.1 Granulicatella sp. WM01
TCTTGTGACGAATACGTACCATCCGTGGTAAATCAATCGGTTTTAATGGTATAGATTGATTGTGTATCCAATTATAAATAGTTTTAGTGCAAGGGACTATTTCATCAGAATGCTGCTTTTTATAAGTATTAACAAAGGAATCAACACTATGTATTCTAATCTTTTGAGATAGTGTAGAAATCAATTGTGACATAAACTGTGTAGATAGTTTATGCCGAATAGAACAC
>NZ_SPPB01000197.1 GCF_004570605.1 Granulicatella sp. WM01
TCTGCGTCTGTTGGATTTAATGGTTTCACTAAATCTGTGCCTGGAATAACATCTTTACTTCCGTCTGGATATGTAATTGTTGCTGTACCGTCTTTTTCCACTGTTACTGTTGTTCCCGGTGGGAATTTGTCTTTGTTGACTTCTTTAATTTTATCTTCTACAGCTTTTCTTTCTTCATCAGTTAAGTTTGTGACATCTTTTACTGGTGTTTTTTCTGGTACTGTTGG
>NZ_SPPB01000198.1 GCF_004570605.1 Granulicatella sp. WM01
CTGTTACTGTTGTTCCCGGTGGGAATTTGTCTTTGTTGACTTCTTTAATTTTATCTTCTACAGCTTTTCTTTCTTCATCAGTTAAGTTTGTGACATCTTTTACTGGTGTTTTTTCTGGTACTGTTGGGGTTATTCTCTCTGCGTCTGTTGGATTTAATGGTTTCACTAAATCTGTGCCTGGAATAACATCTTTACTTCCGTCTGGATATGTAATGGTTGCTGTACC
>NZ_SPPB01000199.1 GCF_004570605.1 Granulicatella sp. WM01
GCGAACTGATACAAATGGACGCTAGCCAATTCAGATGGTTTGGTCAAACTGTCTCTCATCTTCATGTTGCCATTGATGATGCTTCTGGTAATATTGTGGGTGCCTATTTTGCCCCACAAGAAACGCTGAAAGGCTATTATCAGGTGTTACATCAGATATTAACCAATTATGGTATTCCTGCTGCTTTTTTAACGGATAGACGAACGGTATTTGATTATCAAAGGA
>NZ_SPPB01000019.1 GCF_004570605.1 Granulicatella sp. WM01
CACACAAAAGCGTTGGTTATTGAAGCATTTAATGGGGATATTTTCTTGAATATCGCTGACAACATTTATGCCACACGTTGTTTGTTAACACATGAAGAGCATTCAGCGGTGTTTGATTTGGGTGAGAATATAAAAAAAGAAAGACGCCAATACGTTCCACCACAATCACACCCGTGGAAACTGGCATCTTTCAAACGCTATCTCAAGAGTATTGGAAAAACTCTTGAAGAGTATCAAGACAACAAGCTTGCTTGATACTTTAATAGCATACATTATTTTGCCCTATAAGTGCAATGATTTTTTTGAAAATCATTGCACTTATAGTGGCCCACATTTTGGGACATTTTCATTTTCGATTGACACGTTTTTTTGACTAAAGAAACTGAAATCATAAGATAGCTTGATTAGAATTTTTGTCAAATGATGTTAGAGAAAAAAACTTATTTTACTTTTTTATATACAAAATGGAACTGGGAAAAAACTAAAATTTTAGCCTTTCGATTAACATTTGAAAAATTGAAAACAGCTTAGAATCAACGTTTCTGATAACGTCATTAAAGCTGTTTTTTTAAGACTTTTTCCAGTCCCATTAGCGTACATCTTAAAAGTGCACTCTTCTTTAACATCATTTAATTTATTTTTAAGTTTTTACCTAGGTTTAATATTTTTTCTCAGTCATGTTTTTTGAGAAAATGTATAATAAACATATTGATTTAATGGTTTTTCCGTTTAAATAACAGAGGCTCTTTTAAATCCAAAAGGTTTAAATAGTCTACAAATATAAATTCTCCGATTATTGTTAGTGCCAGCGTGACATAAATATCAACTGGATTATCAGCTAACGAAATCGCTAAAGCAACACTAGCGAAAACAAGTGCTACACCGTAAATAGAAACAACCGCACGTGCATGTGGCACACCCCTTAGCATAAGACGATGATGAATATGTGAACGATCTGCTTTTGTAATCGATTCTCCTTTTAATAAACGTCTAAAAATAGCAAATGTAGCATCGGTTAAAGGAACACCTAAAATAATAATCGGTGTAATGATAGCAACAATCCCTGGTTTTTGCATACCCATTAGGGCAAACACCGATACCATAAAGCCAATAAACAGTATTCCAGTATCGCCGATAAACACTCTTGCAGGATGAAAATTATGTGGTAAAAAACCTAACAACGTGGCAACGAGTAGTAAAACCATTGTGGTTAAAATAAATACACTAACTGGCGAAAAGAAATAGCTGATAAACGAAATGGCACTAAGTGCAATAATAGATACTCCCGTTGACAAACCATCTAAACCATCAATTAAATTAAAGGCATTTGTAATATAATAAATCCACACAAGTGTCACAATATAGCCAATGAGTTCCGACATCATATTTACACCAAAAAGTTGTTCAAAAACACTATAAATTTTAAAATCTGTTGTCCAATAAACAACTGACGCTCCTAAAATAATGCCTACGGATTTTTGCTTTGGCGAAATATCATATAAATCATCTAAAACACCTGTTATAAATATAATAGTTGATGCAATAAATAACGGAATTTGTTCACGAACGACCAAATCAAACGCTAGTGTAATAAATAAAATAGATAACCAATAAACTAAGAAAATAACCACTCCACCCATTGTTACAATAGGTTGGCTATGCATTTTTCGTGCATTAGGGGTATCAAAAAATCCTTTTTTCCGTGCAAATATGCACCATTGATCAATACCAATATAAGAAATAATGGTAACACCAATGAACACTAGAAAAAATCCCATTTGAAAACTCATTGGTTAATCCTCCTTTACATTTATCTCCCACTCACTTGGGATAATACCATAACAGTCTATTTTAATACTATGTTATTCCTAAAATTTATATGACTTACATATCCATTTCTCACTAACGTTATCCTACTTATTCACAAGACATTTAAAGTACTCTGTATTATACACAACCTACTCACACAATTCTATTTTAATATCTTATAGATTGCCAAATATGTTTTACTTTATCACAATATATTTAATTATGCTTTTGTCTTTAATTTTTCAATACATCTTCTCATAATATATTTACTTGCTTTTAAGGGAGCGATAATCATATACTTAATAGCACCCTTAACACTTCCAAAATGGTACAGTTCTCCTACGTTTTTTAAATATAAATTATTGCGTTCATTCAATAATTTATTATCGATAAATGGTGTTAACGGAATAGGGTTTTGTGAAATTCTAAAATCATACTGCTCATTCCACGCAACATAAACAAGCAAGCGTTCAATAGCATGTAAAATCGTATTTTGAGGTAAAGGCTCTCTTGGAATATCTTCTTGTTTAAGATTTAAATCAAATAAAGGTTTTAATGCATCATATTTAAACCACACAAATGTCCCATAACTCATAACGAATGTTTGGAACGTACCAAAATCAATCGCCTTACTCATTCCCATTTTTTGCCATAACTCATTCATTAACGGGGCCATACTATGCTCATTCCACGCATCAACGATTTTATTATAACGAAAGAAAGTAGGAATATCTGCAATCACTAGCCCTAAATCATCCTTTTCCTCTAAATGAGCCAAAATAGTATTTGCTGGCTTAATTAACATGTCAATTAGCTCTTTACGCCAAGATTCTCCAGCCCAAAAATCCGCTTCTTTAGATTTTTTCGTATGGAAATGACCAACATAATCATACTTTTGTAAATACTCCTTTAATTGAAGCATAGGAAAAACATCTCTACCAATGTTTCCTGTGACAAAAACTTGTGCTTTTTTCTCATTAGTGTCTAAAATAGCGTTAATTTGATCTACTTTTTCCTGCTTATCAGTTGTTATAAATAGGTCATATTGAAATGAAAATGCTTCGAAAGCACTCAAAAATTCTTGGAGCAAGTCGACATAAAAAACATGTAAATGAACGGCTACCTTTTTCTGATTTGAATATACCTTATCAAGTGGACGGATATATTTATGTGCCAATAAATATTTAAAGTCTGGATAATTTATTTTAGACATGTGTGATACAATCAAATCTACTGGATAATCCGTTGATTGGTCAACTTCCTGTAAAATATATGGAATAATATGTTGATTAGCATCAATTGTCTTTACTTTAATAAAAGGTACACGGTGCGTTAAAATAGCTGTCGGATTATAGTAACTAAAATCTGGATGAAGCATGTGACTAGCATCCTCTTTTGTTGTATCAAATACCGTTTGATACGTAAAACCTGCTTCTACTAAATTTGTTGTCACTTGTGTTTCATAATGATTGATAACATCTTGGACATCCACAAAATTACGCACACGCATCCAAAACTCTTGAAATACTTCAGAGCGTACAACACGTTGTGAAAAAGATAAGAAATAACTTTGAATGTGTTCTTTGAATTGACTTGTTGCTCTAAAGTTTGTCATACCCCAAAAATCAACAGTAGGATTTTGTTCAAACTCATTGAATAGGTCTGAAATATCCCAAAGAGGTCCAAAACACGTATCATTCATCAAAGTTACCGAATCATACTGCTTTAATTCTTCAAAACCCACGTGGGTCATTCCATCACGCCAAGCGGCAAAATCAAAGCCAATATTTTCACGATAAATAATATCATTGATCAAATATTTCTGTTTTAAACGGTCTTCGTCTAATTTTTCTAATGAACTATTGCTAATAAAAACAATGTTAGAAAATAGTGAACGTAATTGGCTCAATTGATATTCCACATGTGAACTAAGTTGATTAAATTTATTGAAGTGCACATACAAAAGTAAACGTTTCATTTTTTTCTCCTAAAAACATTAATCATTTTTTTTAACAGTTTTCCTACACCATGGTAAAGTCTTTTTACGATTTTTTGTTTTCGATAATGTTCTATAATATCTTTTTGTTGTTGAACTTGAATACGTAATCGTTCCAATTCTTTTAATTTCATTTTCAACTCAAAAATTTCTTGGCTAAGTACTTTAGCAACATAGTCGTCTGATTGAATGTTGTCTACACTATATGCCATATAATGTAATATCAATTCATCTCCAAATTCTTTTGGAATATCATAAATAAGTTGTGGATCTGCTTGAGGAAACATATACGCTTCTCCTATAACAACACCATTTATGAAACTCGGCAAAATAGTTGTTCCAGATAGACAACTTACTAAGCGAACATACGCATAAAAACTTGCTTGTTCAGATAAATCCACACGAATTTTTGTACAACCTTTAGGCAATTTGATGGTTATATCATCACGTTTTGCTAGTGGATATTGTACCGTATTTTCTTGTGAAAATTCTCCTGTGTCGTTTGAAAAATAAATTGTTACTTTTTCAATACCAATCTTTGCTAATCCATATTCTCTCTTTGTTAGCTCCAATTCGTACCGATTATTACGCTCCAACAAAATATCTAACATCACTCGTTTATTTCCATTAGGATATTTATCCAAATATTCCTTTTGCGTATCAAGTAGACGATTAAAACGTTGCTCTACCTTAGAAAAATCTTTAGGTCTTGAATCTGATCCTTGGTTAATCACATAACCAACCGTTGCCTCACTTAAATACGTTAAGTCTGTATATTGAAAAAGATCTAATTGCAAATTAAATGTATCATCTGATGTTTCCAAATCCAACATGCTATTAACATGTAACATCAAGTCACGCTCAACTAACCATGTAGATGCCATTGTAAATCCACGTGTTGCCAACATTTTTTCGTATGTATCTGCCAAAGAAATTGTCCCAGAGGAAAATCCCGCACGTGAAATCAACTGACCATGTTCATTATACATATCAAAATCTGTATTGCACCACTTTGAATGAGGCGTATTTTGAAGTAATGTCACTTGTTTTTCCAATTTTAATGGGTCAATCCAAAAATCATCTCCATCGCATCTGGCTATATACTTTCCTTGTGCATACTGACATACTTTTACCCATGTTTTAGCAATTCCTTGGTTTTCTTCATTATAAATTGCTCTAATCATATTTGGATATTGCTTAACATACCTTTCAATAATATGCCTTGAATTATCAGTTGAAGCATCATCAATAACTAGAATTTCAATAGGAAATGTTGTTTCTTGTGCCAAAAAACTATTAATTGTCTGGCACAACCAAGCTTCTTTATTAAATACTGTACAAATTATCGAAACAAGCGGTTCTTTTTTCATAAAATTCCTCTATCCTTATTGAAATTCCCAATGTCCATTTCTTTGGATTAGCCCGGATGCTGAATCTAAAGCGGAATAATCATCTTGTGCAATATCTGTTCTACTAATCATAATAATTGGTGTTTGTGTTGCATCAGAGAATGCCAACATTTTGCCTTCCTTATCTCGCACACTAACTTCCAATTTTACTTTTAAAGTATTCACATTTGGCAGTGAGCATTCATATACAACCTGCTTATGCCCTCTACCTTTAATTAACTTATCCATAGAATTATCGTTATAAATCCAAATATGACGATCAATATCTGTAAACGATAATGCTATATACGTTTCAATATCTTCTAATACATCAAATTCAATATTAAACCTAATCATATCTCCAGGACTTATTTGATTAGGTGTCAATAAATCTAAGCGAAAATTATCTACAAGAACAGTTTCAATCTCTGTTTGTTCACTCTCACTATGTGCTGGAATACTATTATCAAAACTGTACTGGTTAGCAACATTATTTGGATCTCCTATTGCCTTTACAAGTCCGTTTTCAATCAAGACCGCCCTATTACAATATTTTTTAACAGCACCCATATCATGCGTTACCAAAATGGTCGTTTTCCCGCTATTTTTACGCTCTAGGAAATAATCGTTACATTTTCTTTGAAAGGCTTCATCACCTACAGCCAAAACTTCATCAAGAATTAAAATATCTCCTTGTGCTTTAATAGCAACTGCAAAAGCCAATCGAACCTGCATACCACTAGAATAGTTTTTAAGTTTTTGATTCATAAATTCTCGCAGTTCAGCAAATTCAACAATATCTTCATACATGGCATCAATCTCTTCCAGAGAAAAACCAAGTAAAGCTCCATTAAGATAAACATTTTCTCGACCCGTCAACTCTGGATTAAATCCAACACCTAGCTCAATAAATGAAACAAGTTTCCCATCTAGAGTAACGCTTCCTTGTTCTGGAACATAAATTTGAGAAATGATTTTCAATAATGTTGATTTTCCCGAGCCATTTCGCCCAACTATACCAAAAAAGTCGCCTTCCTTAACTTCAAACGAAATATCTTTCAATACACATTGATCTTTGTATCCTTTTATACCTTTAAAATAATTGACCAATGTGGTGCGTAAACTGAGTGTAGATTCGATTGGTAATTTGAAACTTTTACTCACATTTTCGACTTTTACAACTGTTTTTTCTCTATTCATCATAAAATCTCCGCAAATTTTTTCGCATTTTTATTAAACATTACAAATCCTATCATAAACATCACTACAGGAATAATATACGGAATTATCACACCTATAAAATCATTCACTTGCCATACAGTCACATTGCTGGAATGAATAAGAAAGTGACGTAAATCTTGAATAATTTGTGCCATAGGATTTAATAACATGACTTGGGCAACTGAACTCCCACCCCGCTGTAAAATAAATGTAATGCTATAAATAATAGGTGTTGCATATAATCCACCTTGTAAAATAACTTCCCAAATCGGTGCAATATCTCTAAATTTAACGTAAAGAGATGCAAGTACAAGAGATATTCCAGTTGCTAATATGACTAATTCCAACAATAATGGGATAATCATCAACCACCCTAAATTAAAAGATACTCCATTAATTAAAGCAAATAATACCACAACTCCTAAATTAATAATGTAATTAATCATTGCTCCCATAACTGATGAAATAACAATAATATATTTAGAAAAATTTAACTTTCTAATCAAATCTCCTCTTGACACAATAGAATGCATGCCCATATTAGTTGCCTCAGAAAAGAAGTTCCATGTTGTCATACCTAATAATAATCCAACTGCATTATGTGGTGTGCCGTCATCAAATTTTAAAAAACGAACAAACACAATGTACATAATCCCAAATAATAATAACGGCTTTAGGATAGACCACAAATGTCCCATTACGCTCCCTTGGTAACGTAATTTAAAATCCGTTTTAATTAATTCTTGTAATAAAATTCGATTTTTTCGACTTAACAATTATATGTACCTCCTACATTTTCACACTGTTGCTAATAATGGTCTATTAATGAACAAATTGCACTCGAACTCCGTAGTATTCTAAAATAGTTAGTGTAATGGCAATTAATACAAATAGTAATGCAATATATAAAATAAATTCATTTCTTTTCTGTATTTTACACTCAGCAATCTCTATATTTGTATCTAAAAATAATGACGAGCAGTTTAACGCTACTCCCCCTAATAGTATGACACCTATTAAGTATCTTCCTTGTATACCATCAAAACGGATAGTTTCCACACTACTCCACATTAAATAAGACGTCATCAAAATGGCTCCTGTAATGCCAAGAGCTACTAATACAGCCCCAAAACGTGTTAATTTAGGTAATTTGGTTGTATATGGAAACATGAATACTATACAACTAATGAACATCAAATAAAACCAAGATAGTTTGTCCGCACCATAGGTTAACCATCCAAATGTAAATAAAGACGGAATGCGATTTGGAATAATATTAACGAGTTCCTTATAAAATTCCCGTGAAAAATGGTTAAAATGTGCCAACGTATACCGTATTTTTTCTACAGGATTTGCATCTAGCGTAACAACTGTACTGTTAATATGACTAGATTGTTTTAACCAAAAAACAGTTAAAATAGCAGCTAAAATAATTAAAACAATTCCTAGAAAATACATATATTTTTTTTCAAACTGCTTTATTGGAATGAATAACAATAAACCAATCAATAACACGTATGGTAATTTTATCGTAATCAAAATTGCACATAAAACAAAAAATATGATTAAATCTTTAACGGACACTCTTGATTTTTGTGTAAAATGACAAACTAGAGAAATGACCAAAAAAGTTAATCCATTAGCCATAGCATCTGTACTAAATGAGGCAGCTAAGTAAATACTCATCGGCATTAAACCTAATATGGCAAAAAGAACACCTAATTCTCCTGCTTTTTTTATAGCCAGCCAAATAAGACATGCATAACACAACAGATTGAAAAAACGACCTAAGAGTATTGAAACACCAACACTTTGATTAAACAAACGTGCTATAGTTATTCCTGTTACCTGTGGTAAATAAGGAACGAAAGACGAGGCATTTGTTGCATAAAGTTTCGTATTCTCGTATACTTCTGTCGACATCGGTTTAGATAGCAAATTAGTCTTATTTAATGGCTGTTTAAAATTCTCCTCAACATCAATAAAGTCTTTAGATATTTTTGCATCTTGAGTGTTTTCTGGCAAATAAACTTGCCCTTGACTAATGTATAAAGAACGAGCATAATGTGCAGTTTCATCAGGAGCGTCCATAATAGGTGTACAAAACACAAATACACATCCTGATAACACAATCATTAATCCTACTATATTATGAAATTTTCCTTTAAGTAACATTAATACGGTAAAAACCATACCCGCAAAACCTAAAATCCATTTAGGTGCTACAGAAATATTGCCATCAAAATAAAGATAGCTCATTGCTATAGTAAACCATACGCCTAATATGTGTACCCACTTTTTCTTAAAATTAGTTACAATACACGCCACACTTTTTTTAAATTTAGACATTATGATTTCCTTTTTCCACATTATAGTGCTCCTTCCATTCATTAATCTTTTCCTTTTTTCAACAATTGAAATACATTAAACCATTTTAAATGCAATATTTTCAAAATAAGCGGCATTAATCCACTTAAAGCAGAATTAATATTATTTTTATGTACACCTTTTTTCATGTATTTATTTTTATGCCACTGTTTTCCAAAATATTTTTCCATAAATAGCACAATATCTTTGAAATCTTGCTTCGTTGTTTTAGGGTATTTCAATAAACGATACGTATGGCCAATACCTAAATGCTCTAAAGCCAAATAGTGTATTTCTTCTTTATACATCTCAAATTGTTCTCCGAACAATTCAAATAGATACTCCAAAGCTGGATAAATATCAAATATTTTTTTTGAAGATGTATTCATAATTGAACCTGGTGTATTCACAATATAATGATATAGCGGAACCTGAATATACTCAATCTGTTTAGCTTGCGATGTTAAATAAGGTAAAACTGCCAAATCTTCATATAATTTCCCTTTTGGAAAACGAACATGATCATACAATGATGTTTTACAAATTCTAGTCCATGGTGCGTGTTTAAGCACAATAAAACGATTTATATTTTGGACATCAGTATCTCTATTCACTTTCAATGTTTTTATAGCTTGTCCATTATAATCACTCAATATAATATCAAAAAAAATCATATCACTTTGTTTAGATAATGACTGACTAAAATACGCTAGAAAACCCTCTGCCCAAAAATCGTCTGAATCTAAATACGTCACATACAAACTATCTTCAACTAAATCCAACCCATAATTTCGTGCATCAGCTATGCCACCATTTTCTTTGGAAAATACCTCAATACACTCATATTGCTGACTATAGCTTTCTAAAATAGCTAAAGAATTATCCGGACTTCCATCATTGACGCAGATGACACGTAGTTTAACATACTCTCGATTTTTTTGATTGACAATGCTATTTAAACAACGCTCCAAATACTGTTCAGTATTGTAAACTGGTACAATAACGGTTAAATCATATTTCATGCTATTTTCCTCTCCATTTAAACAATAATAGTATGCACCCTATTAAATAAACTATCATGACAATTAAGAAACTTAAACTGGCTCCTAAAACACCATGTTGTTTGACTAAAGACATCGTTAGTATTTTTGAAACAACAAGCATCATACCATAGACAAGTAGTAAATAATGTTGTTTTCTAAATATTGTTAATATATTTTCCGTAAATATTGCTAGGGCGTATAACACACCTGAAAACACCAAAATCATTAAGGATAGCTCATATCCAGCTAACTTAACACCAAAAACTAAACTCAAAATGGGCGTTCCAATTAAATAGGCAAGCCCTGTCGCAATAATGCCAAAACCAAATAAACTCACTGTAATGTGTCGCATTGTTTGATAAAAGACACGATAGTGTTTATCCAAGTGCAACTTCGCCATTTTTGTAATCAATGGACGAATAACCAAAATACATAAACTCATAAAAAACACAGGCATAAATAAGATATTGTAATCTCTTTGCATACCTTCTTGTAACCAGCCTTGTTTTAGTCCAGTTCCAATGACCAGTTTTGGTTCATTAAATATATAAACTAAAATAAAACCATTGACAAATAATGACATGCACGCTCTTAAAATATGCTTTGCATCCTTGAGATAGGCACCCTTAACTATATTTTTCCATTGAATAGAAATAAACGCTCGACTGGGTAAGTAATCATAACGATATACAACTATTCCATTCCATACAATTAAAGCAACTATGCTAAACACCAATGAGTTTGTCAAATAAATCATCACTAACCAAACAAACATACTCGTTCCATAACGAATAACCATTGATTTCCCTGCAATATCAAGCCTTTCATGTTGTTGAAAAAGACCTTGAAACACATCTGCAAAAGCATCCCACATACGATACAAGATGACTAAAAAGATAAACACCATATTAGCCACTGTATACTCATAGAAACTTGTCATATAAAGATACGGAATAATGCTCCCTATCATGACACATACTGTAAACAAACGTAGAGTAAAATAACTCTCAAATTGATGTGTAAATTGCACATCTGTTGCTTGATAGTTTCGTACTTGAAATAGCCCAATAACAACCCACAAATGCCCTAATGAGTATGCGATACTGAACTCATCAGCTTGATTAGCTGACAGTAAGCGTGATGTAATCATTAATAAAACAACAGAAATTGCCGCAGCAAATACATTTCCAAGTAAATTCCACAGATAGACTTGATTATTTGTTGGTTTCATTTTCTTTTTCCTTTAATGCTAATGTTTGTGCTAAATGTTTAAAACGACTATCTAATTTTGATAATTTAGCAGTTAATTGGAATTGATTCATTAACAATAAGAAAATGACAAATAGAAAAATAAAATTAACCGCCGAAGCAATCCCCAGCAGACTTGCTAACATTTCAGCTAAAACTGGAAATATACTAAAAAGTAACAATATCAGAGAAAATAAAATCCAAAAAATCGCATCTGAAATTTGGACTTGTGATTTAATGATACTTCTTAAAATAAATACTCCTGTCACTAAAGAAATACCAATTAAAATCCCTTGAAATAAAATACTCATCTTCTATTATCCTCGCTTTCTAAAATTTTGGACAATAATAATCGAAATAAACATATGCAACATATATCGAATAGACTTAGACAAGGTTAAATAACTCTCTCCTGCTTGTCGCTCCTGCATTTCCACTTGAACTTCAGCAACTTTTACACCGTTTCTAATTAAATAAGAAACGGTATCTGGTTCAGGACCATAATTAATATTTTGTGCAAATTCTTTAATCAATTCTTCATTGAACATACGCATTCCTGCTGTAGGATCCTTTATCCGTTGACCAGTTGTCCATTTTATAGCTGTACTAATTAACGTGTTTCCCAACATACGTAATGATTGCTCTTTCTTTTGTGTCACAAATCGTGATCCAATGACCAATTCATAACCTTCGTCCATTTTTTTAGATAAATCTTCTATATATTCTGGCAAATGTTGCCCATCAGCATCAAATTGAACAGCTTTTTTATATCCATGCTCGTATGCATAACGCAATCCTGTCTGAAATGCAGCAGTTAACCCTAAATTAACCGGTAAATCAACAATATTATATTGATTGTGGTGACATAATTCAGATGTATTATCTTTTGAGCCATCGTTGATAATCACATAATCATATTGCGGATAATGTTGAATTAAATTATCCACAACTTGACAAATCGACTCAGCTTCATTGTAAGCTGGAATAATGACTAGAATATCACTTTTACGCATAATTATCTCCCTAAAAATTGATTTAAGGCATCTTGCCATGTCGGAATAATAAATCCTGTTGCTTTAGCTTTACTTAAATCCATGACAGAATGTTTTGGACGGTATGCTTTTTGAACAAATTGTGTGGAATCAACCGGTAAAACTTCTACGTCCGTATCTTTTAAAATTTCCTTAGCAAATTCATACCACGAACAACTGTTATCATTTGATAAATGATATGTTCCAAATTCAGCATCACTTTCAATTAGATGAACCATAAATTCTGCTAATGTACGAGTCCATGTGGGACGACCAAATTGATCATTTACAATTGTTAACGTTTGTCTTGTCTGTGCTAGACTTTGCATAGTGTAAACAAAGTTTTTTCCAAACTCTCCAAACACCCAAGATGTACGCACAATATAATGTGTGTCAATTAACTCTCGAACAGCCTCTTCACCTTCAAATTTAGTCAATCCGTATTCATTTTTTGGATTAGGCACATCATCTACCGTATACTCTGTTGCTTTTGTCCCATCAAAAACATAATCTGTGCTAATATAAACTAATTTTGCACCAACATGATATGCAGCATTTGAGATATAACGTGTCCCTTCGACATTAATTAAACGATTTAACTCTTTCCCTTCATCTTCGGCAGCATCTACAGCAGTATAAGCGGCACAATGGTAAATAACGTCTGGATTAACTTCTGAAATAAATTGATTGACTAGCACTTCATTTGTAATATCCATCTCTGAAACATCTGCTGCGACAAAATCTATTTTTTTCTCTAATAATAACTTTTGTAATTCCTTACCTAATTGTCCATTTGCTCCTGTAATTAAAACCGTCATGATTTATCCTCCATTATAAGTTATCTTTTTTTCTTTTTCGCTTTCTTACTTGCTTTTTTCATCATTTGTTTCATGGCAAGTTTACCTAATTTCCCTTTGATCCCTGTTCCCATTAGATTTTCTAGTCCACTCATATTCCCTTTAGACATTTGATTCATCATTTTACGTGATTCATTAAACTGCTTAATCATACGGTTAACTTGCATTAGAGTTTGTCCGCTACCTTTAGCAATTCTTTTTCGTCGACTTTGAGATAATAGATCTGGGTTTTCTCTTTCAGCAGGGGTCATAGACAATATAATAGCTTTCATGTGTGCCATATCTTTTGGATCCACTTTGACTTTATCAATTCCCGGCATATTACTAATACCTGGAATCATTTTTAATAAATCTTCTAATGGACCCATATTTGCCATTTGATCCATTTGCGCAATAAAGTCATTAAAGTTAAATGTATTCTCACGTATTTTAGCTGCCATTTTTTCAGCTTCTTTTTCATCGAACTCTTGTTTGGCACGCTCAATTAACGTCATCATATCACCCATACCAAGAATGCGAGATGCCATACGCTCAGGATAGAAAGGCTCTATATTGTCTAATTTTTCGCCTTGTCCAGTAAATTTGATAGGTTTTCCAGTAATCTGACGGATAGACAGTGCTGCTCCCCCACGTGTATCTCCATCTAGTTTTGTAATCACAACACCCGTAATATCAAGTCTATCATTAAAGGCTTGAGCAACATTGACAGCATCTTGACCAGTCATTGCATCAACCACTAATAAAATTTCTGTTGGATTTGTTGCTGCTTTAATATTCTCTAATTCACTCATCAATTCTTCATTAACATGCAAACGACCAGCCGTATCAATAATCACTAAATCTCGCCCATCTAAAATGGCTTTATCTACTGCTTGTTTTGCAATATCAACCGGACTAAGTGTATCACCCAAAGAAAATACTGGCATATCTAATTGATTTCCAATCGTTTTTAACTGCTCAATAGCTGCGGGACGATAAATATCTCCTGCAACCAATAGAGGTCGTTTATGATGATGCTTTTTCAAATAATTCGCCAATTTTCCAACAGTAGTTGTTTTACCTGCCCCTTGTAGACCTACCATCATCACAACAGTAGGTGGTTTCACTGAAAATTGGAATGGAACTTGCTCTGTTCCCATTAAAATTGTTAACTCTTCATTTACAATATCAACAACTTGTTGGGCTGGAGAAAGTGCCTCAATAACATTTGCACCTAAAGCCCTCTCATTCACTTTTTTTACGAACTCTTTAACTACTTTAAAGTTTACGTCAGCTTCTAATAACGCCAAACGCACTTCACGCATCATTTCTTTTAAATCTGCTTCTGTTATTTTCCCCTTACGTCCTAGGCGTTTCACTGCCCCTTGTAAACGACTTGATAACCCTTCAAAAGCCATAATTATTCTTCTCCATTTTCTATATTTTTAATTAAGTCCATTAGCTTTACATCATCAGCATACATTCGACTAGCATAACTCTCTAATTGCTCTATTGCTTTTTGTCTTGACTGAAACTGTTCAACTAATTGCAATGTTTTCTCATAAGTCAAAAGAATTGCTTCACTACGCTTAATATTATCATATACCGCTTGCCGACTAACAGCCAATTCTTGCGAAATTTCAGTTAATGACAAATCTTGCTCATAATATAATTCTAAGTAATCTTTTTGTTTGTCGGTAAGTAAGTTGCCATAAAAATCATATAAATGAGTCATATATAAGGTTTTTTCAATTTCCATACTTACCTCCATGTATATTTATAATCCGTTTTATTATACCACAAACTATAACCGTGTTGCACTTATAAAAAGTTTATCTATTACATCACTTTGAACATTTCAACTTCTGCCACTCATTTCATAAAACGATGCTAAGATAAACTGCCTCTTTTGATGTTCATTTTTACTAGTTTTACGCATTTTTTTAAGGTGTACAACAAATAGCTTTAGACCGAGGGGATTACTCACTAGGTCTAAAGCTATTTTACAATATCTGTATCAAATGAAATTCATTTCCTGTTTATTATGTAATCACATTTAATCATTAATTATTTTTCAATAAACAATTATTTCCTAAAATATTTTTTTACTCGGCTAAATACACTATAAAAAGCATCATCTTTAATAAGCATTAGAACAATTATATAATAACAAACACAAAACAAAATTGTGACACCAATATTCAATAATAATATTCTATTTACAACAGTTTGATAGGGATATAATTGACTAACAATCCAATAAATAGGGAAAAAACCAAGTGATAACACTAAATATTTAGCATTTTGTTTGAGTAATTTTTTTAAGCGAATGATTTGTTTGTATTTTATAAAATACATTTCAAGACAAATAACTATAATTTCAGCAAATAAGGTTGTCAATATATAATATTCTGGACGATAAATATGATTGACAGATAAGCATATATTCAAAACCAAATTGGTCACACCGCCAATTAAATAAATGAACGTTAAGTTTCTTTCGTATCCATTCACAAAAATAATTTGCGTTCCCAATATAACTTCTAACGCTATAAAAATATTACGTATTGAAAAAATAACAGTAATAATTCCAGCCTCAACATATTGCTCTCCTGCATATAACAGTGTTGCTTGTCTACCCAATAAAATTAACCCAATACTCATTGGAATAATAAGCAGATTAAGGAATTGATTTCCTTTATACACCAGCTCTTGATAAGATTTAGCATCTCGCTTTCCTAAATAGTATCCAAGACGCGGCACACTAACGCTGATCGCCCCTAAAATAGTATTTGCAATTAAAGTGACAATATTTTGAGATATTGTATAGTAACTAATAAATGCTGGTGTTTCAGTGTTGGCTAAAAATAGTCTATCTAAAAATGTATATAGCATGTTTGAATTCGATAATAATAATACTGCAATAAGTGCTATCAGAACTGTCTTCATTTGAGAAATCGGAATACTAACAAACGTTATTTTTCTCTTTATAGCAACAAAACTGATTATAAAATTCAAAATAGACATTGCTACCATAACTATAGTATAAGGAATAATGTCTTGACTATTTTTTACAAATACAAAGATACCTATAAGCATTAGTATTCTGATAACTATCGTCTTATATAAAATAAAGCCATAATTTTCAAACGCTTCATTTACCCACTCAATATAGAGGAACTGAGTAAAAATTTGAAGACCTAGTATATAGTACATCGGCTCCACCCCATTCATATCAACGAATAAATGAATAAACAATAAATAAAGTATTCCTGATACAGTCGAACTAATACAGGAAATATAAAACAATTTAGAAAATGATTGATTGACTTTATCAGGGTTATCTTTTATTTTACTAATAGTCCGTATCCCATAATTATAAATGCCAAACCCTGCTAGAGGAACAAATAAATAAGTATATGTACTTGCATCGTTAAAATATCCATACAAATCTTTATCAAGAACCCTTGCAATGTAAGGACCAGTAATAAGCGGAAATGCAATATTTAAAAATTTAACAAGTAGGTTAGCAAATGCATTCACCTTTATATTTTTCATAAACCACCTCAACATTGATTTGATTACACCATTTTTTAGTGCTTATCTCCATATATTTTCGAAATTGAAAACTCCGCCTTTAACCTAACATCATACATTTCACTATAACCAAAAATTCCCCTAATTAACAGACTAACAACTATATACTATTTTCAATTTTTCACTTAAATTATTTTACCAAGGGAATTATAGTAAACTGTTTGCCAATTCTAAAATACCATCATCTTTTATAACTGATATACTTTACACCTTCAGCAATCCCTACAATCACTGTTTTTTGTCCAATATTCTCAATTTAGATACTATCCAAGATAATGAGAATAATATACTGATTGCAAAAATAAATTTCAAGTCATATAAAAAGGAAATAAAAGATACAAAGTTATATCTTGGAATAGTCACAATATGAAATGTTATCAATAAAGAAATTATTCTAGATAAATATCTCCCATTGAAATAAAATGGCAATATACATAGTATGTACCCAATAAACGCACTGAGTAAAAAGACACCTACATACCCAAAATCAATATAATTTTCAACAACATAAGATGTCCCTCGACCATGACCTAACAAATATACATCTTCTCCTAAAGAAATATTAGAAATATGATGTGCGAAATTATTACCAAAATTTGCCGAAATCAAATTATTCCCTTGACCAAAACGTCTTGTTCCTAATATTTTGGAAATAATAGAATTTTGAGTAAGATAATCATATATTGGACCAAAAGTATAATTTCTAGCAAAATTTTCAGGTAATACTGGCTCATAATATACACCTTGAGCAATTGTGTCAAAAGTAGTTCCTTGCTTATACACAAAGTCAACCATTGTAGAAAGTGGTCCATGCTCATTTACTTTATGTGATCGTGTATAATTCATTTGTCCAAGTATAAAAACTATTATGGGCAAAAATACCAATCCTGCAATAACATACCGTTTAGTAATCCACCTTTTTTTATCCATCTTATTTCTAATAACAAAATAAATAACTACAAAAACTAAACTAGCAATTTGTATTCTTTTTCCTAATAAAAATCCCGGTAGTGTAGACAGTACATATAAAATCGTAGCTAAGATAGACTTCAATTTACTAGGATTAGTTGCTAAATAAAAAATATATGTAAACAAGGACAATCCTGCGATAATATCTAATATCGGTGGAATATTAACGGCTGTTTCTTTGAATAGAACTAAATAAGATTCATTTTTTAATATTGAATATTTATAAAATTCAACACCAATACTTATTGCCACACTACAAATAAATAGTACACAAGATACCAAACGATAATAGCGTTTGATTGGCACATCTTCTTGGATTAACTGTTTTTGATTGTATAACTCAAATAATTCTTTTCCAAAATGAATACCAATTAATGAAACACCTGTAATTAATAGAGCTACTAATGTTGCCTCTTTAGTAACAAAAAGATCTGTATAGTCATTGCGAATCAACCTTATTAAAGGCCTTCCTACGATGAAAACTAAAATCATAATATTAAATATAAAATATACTGAACGTTCAGTAAGACATTTAATACATTCCACAAGGTTTCTAACTAAAATTGCTGTCACCACTAGTGTTAAAAAAAACATATCGTACTGCACTAAACATAAACTTAATAACAATGCTAAATCTACACATAGTTTTTTTTTCAATCTCGCTTACCTCCCTTATTCCATAACCTGATAAGATTTTTTATCCCAATAACTGAACCTATTCCATAGGAAACATGAAATAGAACGGTTATGAAAAATAAGCTAAATAACTCTAAAATGTTCTTGCTAACTTTACGATAAAAATAAACATTTAATCCTATATATAATATCCACTCTAAAGCTAACAATAAAATAAACACATGGAAAAATAGACTAAGAGCCAATAAAAATACATTTGACATTAGAAAAAGCAACGGAATAAAATGCCTTACATTCATTGCATTTTTGGAATAATACAAAGTCATAACATTCCATTTCCCATTACGAATAGCCATTTTTAAAAAATCGCTAATATTATTTCGTGCATAGTAAACAGACTTTAACTTATTAGACAAAACAATATTTCCACCTGCTTGTCTAATTCTATGATTAATATCATTATCTTCATTGCATTCTAAATGTTCATTAAATCCACCTAATTTTATTAAAGTTTCTTTTTTAAATGCTCCAAAAGGGACTGTGTCAACATTTTCCAAATGCCCATTAATTCTAAATTGTGAATTTCCTACACCAATAGGAGAAGAAAACACTTTAGCTATTTTTTTTCCTATTGGTGTAGTGCCTTCTGTTTCAATACAAAATCCAACATTATCAGCATCTGTACTCTCTAATAATTCTACACAACTGCTAATATATTCTTCAGGATATTTTGCATGCGCATCTAAGCGAATAATATATTTTCCTTTTGCATAATGTAATCCCAAATTCATTGCAGAAGCCTGAATTCTATTAGGATTATCAATCACTTGAAAATCTAATTCACTATACTCCATATAATTAACAATCTTTTCAACAGTATTATCAGTAGAGTTTCCATCAACTAGCAAAACCTCATACTGTTCCGTAGGAAAATTTTGATTGACTAAAGAATCCAAAAAATTCTCGATATATAATTCCTCATTAAAAATAGGAACAATTACACTTACAGTTTTCATTAAAGTCCTTTCTCACCATATATTCACTAAATACTGCATTGAATGATAAGGCGTTCAGTAATCAATATATTATAAATCTCTAGGTTTAGTAAAATATTCTAAGTCATAAATTTTTTGATTATATTTTATATACATGTAGTTTTTGTTTAAGTCATCAAATTGAATATACGCATCCATTATATGAGATTTGTTATCTCTTTTTGGAATAAAATAACCCAATTCAAAATTTTGGATATTTCCCAAATGATCTACTAAATATAAAGTCAACTCATCATGCGCTGACACAATACCTTTAAAATATAATCTATTTCCAATTTGTTTAAACCTTAATAGTTTATAATCCAAGGCATCATCATAAAATACACTCTTTTGATATGGAAATTGTTGAGCATAGTACCTAATATTTTCCGAATCATTTTTATATGTATTAATATATTTTTCTTTTAAAAACGCAGGGATATCATAGTCATATTTAGCATGTATTGCACTTTTAAAATCTATATTTTGACTACTCTGACTTACTTTCTCAACAGATTTAAGAATAATTTGCTCAGGCAATTTTGGTCTGTCTTCCATTTGTTGAGTACCATTTATAATCACATTAGCTTTTATCCCCGGCTTTGCTTCAGTGCTAGGAATAGCATGTAACTGATTATCAAAACTATACAGTGTATGATCATTCATATTGGATACAATTAAATTATTATTTTGCAATGTTAAATGAATATTTGACAACTGATTCATATCTCCTTGGAAATGTATCCTATCAGATTCTATGAATTGATTATTATCAAAATTAATCTTTAAGACTTTAAATCCTTGAGAAACATCTCTATAATCCACCAGTGACAAAACAGCTATTTCATCATTTCCCAAATAGATTATATTAGAAAATAATCCTGTTTCAACTTGCATCTCTTTAATCATTTGTCCATTATAATCCATTTTGACAATTGAAGGATATACTATATCCCCAATCGTCTCCTTAGAAAACACATATAATGAACCTGCATTATCCACATCAAACTGTTTGCTCCGTCTTAAAACATTTCGTATTCTCCCCTTATAATCATAAATAACATGTTCGTTATTTACCCAAGCCGTTTTTAATAGTGTTGAGTCAGAGAAAGTATCAAATGTATACGTTAAATAGGCCGCTTTATCATATTTAATATCAAAATCTAAAGTCTTTGTCTGTCCACTATCCACATCTGTAATGATTACACGATTTTTTTTATCAAAGATAAATGAAAATAATTGAAAATAATGTGTGCGTTTATTATGTTTTTCCTCAAAACTATATATAATTTCATCATCTACTACTGTTTCAATTTTATACCGTTTACTCTCAGATTCATCAAACATAATTTGTAAACTATATGCAAAATTTTTATTAGTTGAATTTATTACAGTAGGGTTATCAAATGTCCCCTTCACTCTTAAAGTACTTATACTATTTTTTTGCAGAAAATATTCCGTATATTCCTGATTAACCAATACAGTGTGTTTATTAAACATATTATTTTTGGTAATATATAATATTATTAAGGCAATTAGAACAAAGAGTATTCCTATAATTTTTCTTTTCATTCTCCACCATTTCCTATTTTTTACTCTATATAGAACTTACTTTTACCTAAACTACTTTTTCGATAGTATTTTTTCAGATATAATATACTCATAAAGTATTACTTTACTAAGTCATTTATAAGTTTCTTCCACTGTTCATCAATTTTTTCTTGAGAAAACTCATACAATTTTTTCTTACTTTGCTGAGAAAAACGTTCTCGTATTACAGAATGTTCTATCAAAAAGTTAATTTTCTCAACTGCTTGTTCGTTATTCCCATTTTCAATAAGATACCCATTTTCCTCATGAAGAACTATTTCTTCTGGACCAGTTGGACAATTAAATGCCACAACAGGTAATCCAACTGATTGTGCCTCTAATAAAGCCAAAGGTATTCCCTCATAATATGATGTCATAACAATAAATGAATAATCTTTTAATGTATTCTGTACATCCTTTGTTACTCCCCTTAAAAAAATATGATGCTCCAATTTATTATGGCGTATTAAATCTAATAAATTCTGTTTTTCATCTCCATCACCATAAATATCTAGAGACCAATCTGGATGCTTTCTAAATACTTCTTTACAAATTTCTATTAATCTATCATATCCTTTTACTTTTGTTAATCTCCCGACACTAACAAGTTTTGTTGAATTACCTGAATACATATTATTAGCCCTTTCATCATTAGCAAACGAATTATAAATAACATCTATTTTATCTTCTGCCACTTTGAAACGCTTCATATAATTTTTCTTATCACGATTTGTCAAAACAACAACTTTATCAGAAAACTTTGCACCTATATATTGTCTTGCAAAATGTTTCTTACCATACGTTTGGTTCTCCAAATTGGAGTGCTCACAAAACACTAATTTTGTATGTATTCCAAGACAACTTAGTAAAGCAACACCTACAACACCAGCTGTCACAGCAAACACAACATCTATACCTTCTTGTTTTAAAAAATGACGTACTTTTTTAGACAATTTAAAAATATGTTTAGTGATACTCATTGTTTGCTCTTCAATAACAATATGTTTAATCTTACTATCTATAGGAAAAAATGGTTGTTTTTTTTCTTGAAACAGACTAACAACTGAAACCTCGTATTCGCTTGATAATCTATTCGCTAATTGTATACTAACATTTTCTGCACCACCCATAAGTGATGTGTCATAAATGATAAATGCTATTTTTTTCATTTTTTCAATAACTCCTTTACAAAATCATAATTTCTCTCACAATTACGTGTATCATAAAGTGGAAAAAAGTTATTTATTCTATTTAAATATACATCAGATAATTTGAAATCAAGTTCATAAGATTGTTTTATCATATTAACAAGCTCGTATTCCTCAAAAACAACTTCTCCAAAACCATCTATAGCATAATCAAAATATCCCTGCTCATACTGCCCTATTCTAAACTTTTCAAGATCGAACTGATAATAAATACTTGGCTTTCTCATATATGCAAAATCCATACATACACTTGAATAGTCCGTAATCATTAATGCAGACTCTTTTAATAAAGTTTGTATATCATAATCTTCCCAAGAGGCGAATACTATATTCGAACTATTTCTATGAAACTTAGATAAATATTTTTGTATATTTCTATGAGGATAAAATATCAACTCTAGATTATTCTTTTCCAAAAAACGACTTAATTCCGGATTACTTAAAAAAGAATTCCACTTTTGGAAATATTCACTATCTACAAAGTTTCCTCCCTCATTAAACTGATAGTATGCATCTGTTTTAGAAAATAGCCATTCTCTCCACGAGGGCATTAACAAAATCTGTGTCTTATTGACTACTACATCATGTAGCTTATCAAATCTAGGAAATCCTAGGTATCTAACGACACCTTCAGGATAACCATAATTTTTTACAATATCTTGATATTCAGGATATGCTCCACAAACAAACCCATTCATTTTTGTATTTTCATAGTATAACCATTTAGCATTTGATATAGTAATCCCATGTTGAAGAAATATACGTTTATTTTTAATCAAACCAAATACTTCTAACAAATAAAAAACAGCCGCATTTGGTTTTCCTCCCTTTTGTGTACTAACATTAACATTGGCACTTAAATAATAAACCCAGTGTTTAAATGAACCAAAATGTATCCATTTTCCTAAACTGCGTATTCTGTCCAAATCTTTAGAGCGTTTATTAATAGCATAAATTACATTCGCATCAGCATCATGCTCCACAATATATTTATATAACCAATACCCATTATCTCTAGCCTCATATTCGCTCTCACAAATCAAAATCAAACGTTTATTTTTACGGCGATAAAATAGAGAAATAATATATGCCAAAGGAAATATAAAAATTAAACTTAATATATCCTTTAAAGTAATTAATCTCAACTTCTCACAAATCTTTTTCATATATTTCCTCCTCTTATTCAATCCATACATCACAAATGAAATACAACTTTATCCAATAGCACATATGTGTCATTTTCAATTAAACTATAATACACTCTTTAGCCTCATACTCCTTTCAAACTTTCTTTATACTAAAATACAATACTACTAAAAAGTCAAAAAGAAAACCGTATACTATACTTTTGCTAAAAATTCATGTTATTATTCAAGTTTATTCTATTTGAATAAATACTCTCTTTTATAGATTAATCTCCTCAACAATCTGCTTATATGTGTCAATGATATAGTCGACTTCGGCATTGCTTAGCTGTGTATGTAATGGTAGTGTGATTTCATTTACAAAATAGGCATAGGCTTTTGGATAGTTTTCAATTTTAAAGCCTAAATTTTGATAAGCCGTTAATAATGGCAGTGGCTTATAGTGAACATTACAAGCAATTCCTTTTTCTGCCATTTTCACGATAATCTCATTACGTTGTTGTAATGTGATTCCTTCAATATGCGTAATATATAAATGCAATGAAGATTCATGATTTTCACTAAAATGTGCTAAAGGTTTAATATTTGTATGACTAAAACCTTGATTATAACGCTCAACAATCTCTTTACGACGATTTAACATAGCTGGATAACGATCTAGCTGAACTAACCCAATAGCTGCCATAATATCCGTCATATTACACTTATATCCAGGAATAATAATATCGTATTCCCATGAACCTAATTGTGTTTTAGCTAGAGCGTCCTTAGTTTGCCCATGCAATGAATAAATTTGAAATTCACGGTATAACGCCTCATCATCTAATCCTAAACGTGATTTCCATGTTAAACTTCCACCTTCTGCTGTTGTAAAATTTTTCACAGCGTGGAATGAAAATGTCGTAAAGTCCGCCACATTCCCTACCGGTACATGACAATAGGTTGCACCGAGTGCATGAGCTGCATCAGATACAACAATAACACGGTCAAATAGTTGTTGCCATTTATTATGACTTGCTTGATATAAATGTGCCTTTTTATTAACCACAGAAAAAATGCGTTCATATTGGCATGGAATACCTGCTAAATCAACCGGGATAATCACTTTTGTTTTATCTGTAATAGCTTGTTCTAACAAGTCATAGTCCATTTCAAAACTACCTTCGTGAATATCAACCATAACAGGTGTTGCCCCAACATGTTCAATCACACTACAAGATGCCGTATACGTCATGGCAGGAACAATAACTTCATCTCCTGCACCAATACCTAATACTCTTAATATCAACTCCAAAGCTGCTGTAGCAGAATTCAAGCATACCGTTTTTGGCGTTTGTGTATACTGTGACAAACGTTTCTCTAATTCTTTGGTTCTTGGACCTGTTGTAATCCATCCTGATTTTAATGCTTGGCAAACTTCCTCAATTTCATGTTCAGAAATATCTGGTGGCGAAAATGGTATATTATATTTTGTCATATTCATGCTCCTTTATTTTGTTCATATCACTATTTTTTCTTTATTTTATTATTTCAACACCGCTATAAACGTGCGCCACATAATTTTTATGTCATTAAGAAATGAAAATTCTTCAATATCTTTTCTATTGTATGCCATTTTCTTAGGCAAAATTTTCTCAACATAAACCGTATCAACTTGCCCACCTTGACTTACGTATTTTTCCAAGACAGTATCTTCTTCCTTATATTCAATACTAGCCGTAGACGTAATCCCTGCTAATGTTAAAAGTGTGCTATTCATCTCATCACTATAACACGCTGTATATTTTGGTACTTCTGGTCTAGTGCCGACAAATGACATATCTCCTAAGAGAACATTAATTAATTGAGGAATTTCATCAAGTCTATATTTACGCACAATGCGCCCAACCTTTGTAATCCGGTTGTCTTGTCCAACAGTAACTAAACTCCCTATTTTGTCAGCATCAACAACCATAGTACGAAATTTGAAAATTTTAAACACTCTACCATACTGAGTTACTCTGTCTTGACGATAAAAAACTGGGCCTTTACTGTCTAGTTTAATCCAAACGGAAAAAAAGAGAAAAACTGGTAAAAACAGAATGAGTAAACACAATGACAGCACTTTATCAAAAAGCCATTTTAATAATAACTGTCCTTTTTTTCTCGTCAAACTATCATACACTCTCTTTGTATCTTCTGTTTGTAAAAATAGTGGTAAGTCTTTAAATGGTTTCAATATCCCCATAATTCATATCCTTTTCTTATAAATTTACGCATTTAGCTTCTACATATTATCTTTGATTAGCAAACTCAATCAAACTTTTTCTTAGCGTACTTGTATCTTGACTATCCAATGCTTGAATAAAGTCGGCTAAAACCTCTTGATTAATTGGTGTAACTTTCCCAATAAATATTTTGTCAAAAACTTGTTTATCCACAAATTCCTCACTTGATAACAATTCTTCATATAATTTTTCGCCCGGACGAATACCTGTTTCTTTAATGTGAATTTGTTCCTCAGTATAACCACTTAAACGAATAATATTTTTAGCTAAATCAACAATTTTAACAGGTTCTCCCATATCCAAAACAAAAATCTCTCCACCTCGGGCTAAGACACCTGCTTGAATAACTAAACGACTTGCTTCAGGGATAGTCATAAAATAACGTGTCATTCTAAAGTCTGTAACAGTTAATGGACCACCTTTAGCAATTTGCTCTTTAAACAATGGCACAACACTGCCACGACTTCCTAATACATTACCAAAGCGCACTGCTACAAATTTTGTACCTACTTCCTCGTTCAGATTTGTGACAACCATTTCTGCAATACGTTTAGTGGCTCCCATAACATTCGGTGGATTAACAGCTTTATCCGTTGAAATCATCACAAATTTTTTAACATTCACTTTTTTGGCAGCTAAAGCAACATTTCTTGTCCCATAAATATTGTTTTTAACCGCCTCATATGGATTTTCTTCCATTAAAGGCACATGTTTATGTGCTGCTGCATGATAAACATAATCTGGACGTTGTTCTTCCATTACCTGATTAAGCCTATGTTCGTCCTGTATATCTGCAATGACTGGAATGATTGTTAAATTATCTAATTTTAAATATGTCAATTCTCTATGAATTTGATAAATAGAATTCTCGCCATGACCCAATAAAACCAATTTTTTCAGATTAAATTTGATGAGTTGACGACAAATTTCTGAACCAATTGACCCGCCGGCTCCAGTAACTAAAACCGTTGCACCTAGCAACTCGCTTTCAATACTCTCTTGATTCAATTTAATTTCTTCCCGCCCTAGTAAATCGGATATTTCAATATCTCTAGTTGTTTTAACCTCTAAACGACCACTCACAACATCTTCTACACTAGGCATTTTTTTCACACTTACACCAATTTGATTACATAAATCAATGAAATGATGATACACTTCTCCTTTAATAGACGGAGCCGCAATCACAACCTGATCCACTTGGTAACGTCTAACAACTTTTGCCAGTCGATCATTCCCACCAAATATTTCAATGCCATACAATGATTTTCCGATTTTTTTAGGGTCATCATCTAAATATGCTACAATATCTATATTTGGATCATTTTTTGATGTTTCAAAAAATAAACGTCCACCTTCTCCAGCACCAATGACTAATATTTTTAATAATTTTCCGTTTTTAAGTTTCTTCCTATTGCTCACATCTACTAATTGTTTCCATAATAAACGTGGAACAACAATAAATACCAGTGAAAGTAATCCGCTTAAAATAATATATCGCAGACTCACTTTTGGGTAAATAAACACATAAATGCTACACCCAGATATAAGATACGCTAATGATGTTAGTAACAATAATTTAAAAATATCTTTACTACATAAATAACGATTAATCATTGAATAAATTTTAATGCGTATACCAACTATTAAATATATAGATACTACACAGACAAAAAAAATAAAATATATTTTATACGTTTGCGTAATATACTCTGATAAAAAAGCATAACTCATTATCATTGCTAAAAAAATACTTGATATATCCACCAGCCCTAAAATCAACTTCTTTTTTACCATACATATCCTCATTTCATTACATTATCAATCTTTATCTTTTATATTCAACAATTTTTTTGTTGATAAATGTGATGTGCTAAGCACAGAATACACGTCATATCTATGCATAATATTATAGTCTTATTTCATTCATGTGTCAAAAATCACTGTGTATAAACTCTCTCATTACAATTGATAATTACTTATCTCATCAATATTTCCTAGAAAAAATAGATATACCATATAAAAATAAAGACTACACACCACATTCTTTCCCCCTATTCTTACTATGTATCGTTATTTTAGTGCTAAAAATATCATTTTTTGACAAAAAAACGAGAAAAAATTAGTTATTTAACGCACTAAAATTAAAATGGTCTAAAAAATAACGTAGATTTATCCTCACACGTCTAATATAAAACCTGTTCTACTCAAATGTTATTCACATTATCAATATACAACATTGTGTATGTCATCAAAAATAAAACTTCATTAATGTGTTATTTCTCAATAGCGTATATCATGTACTACTTCACATATCGGAATTGATTATTAAGACTAGACACAAATAATTTTAAATCCCTTTAAATAACGGCTCTTCGTCAAATTATGTTGGTAAGTAAAAATTCCAGCAAATATTAAGTTGTTTTTTCTTAATAGGGCTAATTGTTTCTTTTCGAATCGGTATGCAGTTGTCAAGGTTTATAGCGTGAGCGTGCCTTGACAATAAGCATACCGATTTGATAGACTTTTCGGCCCATATTAAGATTGTTTAAATAATTTTTCTTGCACTAAAAATACTCGAGTTCGTAAATATGTAAAATATTTAAAC
>NZ_SPPB01000001.1 GCF_004570605.1 Granulicatella sp. WM01
CAACAAAAGATGGGTAGACGAATGAAGAGATATGGACGATTATTGATGAAGTATGAAGAAGATTTGGATGATAAAAAGTACGTGTATCATTATCTGTTTAAGACAGAGCTGACGGAAACGATGATTGTTAACGAGATATTATTATATGATGAAGAATTAAAAGAAGCGTATGAATATACAAGAGAGTTATTAACATATTACAGACAACGAAATTATACAGAATTTTATAATCTTATAAAAGAAGGCACTAAATCCACTAGAAAATTATTTAGACAAAAGTTTAATATTTTTATAAAGTATGCAAAGTCAATAAAAATAGCGTTTCAAGTTGAGTATTCTAACGGTGTTATTGAGGGGATAAATCGAAAAATAAAATTATTAAATCGCATGAGTTATGGGTTTAAATATTTTACATATTTACGAACTCGAGTATTTTTAGTGCAAGAAAAATTATTTAAACAATCTTAATATGGGCTGAAAAGTCTATCAAATCAGTATGCTTATTGTCAAGGCACGCTCACGCTATAAACCTTGACAACTGCATACCGATTCGAAAAGAAACAATTAGCCCTATTAAGAAAAAACAACTTAATATTTGCTGGAATTTTTACTTACCAACATAATTTGACGAAGAGCCATTTTAAATCCGGCGGGACTTTGGCATTTATACCGCTTTTATAGAATTTTACATTGCTTTCCTCAAAAGGAACATAATCTTTTTTCAGGCTTTCAGGATAGTTAGCTTTCCAATCCTGCAAAGCTTCTTTAGTAATTTCGTTATTTTCATACTTTTGTTTCATTTTCTGCCATTCTTCAAGCATATTACGGATTCTTAAGATAGCTTCACTGCCGAAATATATGCCTGTGGTAGTGTATCCGGGATCTTCGTCATTCATAATAACCTGTCTTATATTAACTTCAATACTGTCATCAAGCTTAAATAAGAATCGCATAAGGTCATGTTCCGTGTACGGATAGGCAGGTTCTTTCAGATAATCTTTATTTACATGAAGTGCAGCGGAAATATTTTCTAAGACATCATCTTTAGGAGTACGAATATCAAGTTCGTATTGTCTGATTCTGACATCATCTAAATGTGTTCTGTCTCCTAATGCTTTTTGAGTAATTCTCCGTAATTCACGGAACTTCTTAATTATTTTACCCAAACTCAATTTTAACACCTCCTTAGGAGCAAATTTGTTTCTCTTTTAATAATATAATCGAAAATAGAAAAAATACAATAGAAAAATGAAATTTAGAAAAAATATTAACAGAAACAAAAAAGCTACTTATAATCTAAAATATAAACAGAAATAAATAAGTTTCTGAAAAGAAAGGAGGAAAGTACGATGGAGAAATTATTTCTTACTTCAAATGAAGTTGCCGATTTACTAAATATATCGCAGCAACAAGCTTACAAAATTATCCGAGATATGAATAAGCAGCTGGCTGAACACGGCTTTCTTATCCTAAGGGGAAGAATCAATAAGAAATATTTTATGGAACAAATCTACAAATCAAAGGAGGGAGAATAATGCCTGCATATAAGGACGAAAAAAATGGAAAATGGTTCGTTTCGTTCTACTACAAGGATTGGGAGGGACAAAGTAGAAAGAAGCTAAAAAGAGGATTTGAAATAAAGAAAGAGGTGGTTGCCTATGAAAGAAATTTTACAGTTAAAATGTCCGGTTCACTCAATATACTTTTTGAGGATTACTTTGAACTCTATAAAGCCGATGTTATAGGAACCATTCGCCTTAATACATGAATGACAAAAGAACACATGATAAGGACAAAGATTTTACCGTTTTTCAGTGGCATGAAAATGAGTGAGATTAAGCCTGTTGTAGTAAAGAAGTGGCATAATGTACTCTTAAACATTGAAAATGCGGAAGGAGAAGCATATAAGCCGACTTATCTTAAGTCAATTCACGCACAACTAATCTGTATGTTCAACCATGCTGTTAAGTATTACGGACTAAGACAAAATCCTTGTAAGGTTACAGGTAGAATCAGAAAGCAAAAGAGTGATGAGGAAGTGGAATTCTGGACTAAAGATGAATATCTGCAATTTATTGAAGCTGTTAAAGATAAGGATATTTCATTTTATGCTTTTGAAATTCTTTATTGGACAGGGATTCGTTTAGGAAAACTCAGAGCATTGACAAAAGGGGATTTTGACTTTGATAAAAAGACAATGCGAATCAGTAAATCAGCACAGAGAATTAACGGAGAAGAAGTTATAACAGACCCGAAAACCCCTAAAAGCAAGAGAACAATAATGCTTCCTGATTTTTTAATCAGAGAGCTACAGGATTACTTCCTTAAAATCGGATACTTTTCAGAGGATGAGCAGATTTTCCCTAAATGTAAAACATATTTTAATAAGGAAATGGAAAGAGGAATAAAGAAGTTGGGAGTAAAGAAAATTAAGCTTCATGCACTAAGACACAGTCATATATCGCTGCTTATAGAAATGGGCTTTACACCGGTAGATATTGCAGCGAGAACAGGGCATGAAAGTATTAAGGTTTTGATGGATTACAGTCATATGTTCCCGAACAAACAGTTGGATATGGCAGATAAGCTTAATAAGGAGGGAGAGTACAGTGAAAGCACCGAAATTTCCAAGCTATGATGAAGCTGTCAATCGTAAAAAGAAAAAGACTCAAAATTTGCTGAGTAAAGAAGAGTGGCAAGCGTTGGAAGAAGAGAGAAAGCAAAAGGAAAGGGATAAAGGCAAGCGATTTGCAGGTCACAGAAAGATGTAACTATAGCATTTAGAACAAATCAAAAAGACAGAGAGCTTATTTTCAATAAGATTGCAATGTCCGGACTGAGCAGACAGGATTATATGACAAATGCAATTCTTAATGCTCCTATAAAGGTGTTTGCTACAAGAAATGTCATAGATAGTTGTAAAAGTGAGTTACAGGAAATTTTATCGGAACTGAAACGAGTGAAAGAATATGGAGAACTGGATGCTAATTATAGACATGAGCTTAGGATGATTGTTGAAATAATAGATGCAGCAATACAAGAAAAAAGCCTTTAGCCATAAAGACCAAAGGCAAGATGAAAGTACAACTTGGTATTTCATCATTGACAAGATCATTTTATCAGGTTGTACTTCTATCAGCAATAAAAAGATAGGAGGTTACGATGATAAACAGTGAGAAATATATTGAAAATATTCCGCAAGACTTAAAAAACCATAGTCAATGGTTATGGTTTAAAAGAATAGTAAATGTTGACAAGCACGGAATGGAAAAAGTCATAAAGATACCAGTAAGCCCGATAACATTGAAATCGAATTTTTGGAATCAAAAAGAAAATTGGGCAGATTTTGAAACGGCAGTTAATAATATGAAAAGTAGTGGCTGTGACGGATTGTCTTTTGTACTAAGCAAAGATGATCCGCTTGTGTGTATCGACTTGGACAATGTGGATAATAAAAAACTTGAGATATTTATAACGGACTTTAACGATACTTATATCGAAATATCACAATCCGGAAGAGGGTTACACATTTTTGTAAAGGGGAAAATAGAAAAGAACTTTAATAACCAGCTTGAGAAAGTTGAAATGTATCAAGAAAACAGATGTATTGCCATGACAGGTAATGTCTACAAATTTAATGATTTTGTTGCAAACAAAGTTCTCTTGAAACAAAAGGAGTTGGATAAATACTACAAGCTATTTTCCCCCAAAAAAAGTGTCAGAGAAGTTATTAGAAAATATCAGGAAGCTGCTGAATGTGTTCCTGATAGTGATACGGTTTTAGAAACTATGTGCAGATATAACGCAAAGGCAAAGGCGTTATTTGAAGGCTCCTATACAAGCGGTGATGCAAGTAAAGACGATTTCGGGCTGATTTTTTTCTTGAACAGCTTTACACATGGGAATGAGGAAATGATAAAAGAAATCTTTCTACAATCGGCTCTTAATAGAATTGATGATCGAAGCAAAAGAAGAACTGAAGAAGGTTATCTTAGATATTTAGATGAGAGTATCAACAAAGCGATAAAGAAAGGCTGTGGGCAGTATTGGGACCATAACTATTACAAAAATAAAGGAGGTTATGCTCTTGAATAATTGGCTTAAATTTGATGATGTGGAGCTTAACGATTATTTGAACCGTGAGCTTGAAATCATAGACAAAGGACAAGTCAAAAGTACAGCAACCAATCTAATTACTGTGTTAGTTAATCCCTCTTTCTGTAAAGAACAATCCATTATATCAGGAAATTTATTCTTTGATTCATGCAGCAAGACGATTCAGTTTTATGGGCGACTAAAAGGAGAAAATTATTCGGAATTTGAGATAAGAAAATGGAATGACCATATGACTAATGTGCTTGGGGCTGAAATTGAAAGAGAATTTGGAATCAAATACGCTAAGAATCGAATGGAAGATGCCATTACCTTTGTTGCACATAAGAAAACCGTTAATTTGCCGGCTATGTATATGAAATCATTAAGTTATGACGGAAAAGAATATATTAAAAAGCTTCTACCAAAATATCTTGGAGCAGATGACACGGTATTAAATTCTTGGATTATGAAGCATGTTTTAGTCGGTATGGTAAAGAGAGTTTTTAATCCCGGTTGTAAATTTGATGAACTGATGGTTCTTACAGGAATTTAAGGTGTAGGCAAGACCTCTTTTATAGAAAAACTCGCATTACTTCCCGAATGGTATTGTTCGCTAAACAATATAAAAGGGAAAGATGCCGTCAGCAATTTGGTAGGAAAGATTGTTGTTGAACTTGAAGAATTTGTTGCTCTTAGAAATGCGAAAAGTGCCGATGAAGCTAAGCTTTTTATATCTGCAAGAACAAGTACAGTAAGACTTCCCTATGAAAGGTTTTCAACGGATGTTAAACGAACTTGCATACTGATTGCGACTACAAATGATGCAACATTTTTAAGTGATTTTTCCGGGGAAAGAAGATATTTACCTGTAAAGGTTAATGCTGAGAATATACAAATCCCGTTAATGTATGATCCTGAAAAATATCCGATATTGGAAACTATCACAAGAAAAGAGCATGAGGAAATCATGAAACAGGATTTTGAAGGAGCGATCGCAGAAGCAGTATATCTTTATGAAAACAAACTTCGCGATTTCTATTTACCGAAAGAGTTGCGTTCGGATTTGGATTTTGTTATCCAAACACACAAGAGCGATAACAGGCATGTCCAAAACTTCTTTGACTTCATGGAATGGAAAACTACAAAATCCGATACACCGAACTTGTTATGTTCTGCCGAGTTTACGAGCAGGTATCCTGAAACAAATGAAAAAGTTTTTTCGGAACTTATGGCAAATGAAATGTTGGGCGAGTAGAAATTGGAGCCGTCTGTCAAAAGTAAGAAGGTGAGAATTGACGGTGTGGTAAGGGTAAGTAAGAAATTCTATAAGAGAAATGAAAATACTGATTTTATTGAGGTTGATTCTATGGACATACCATTCTAAGAGTTTTGAAAAAGTCCGCTACCGCTACTTTGCTACTCGTATGACAAGGTAGTGCGGTAGTGGTAGCGACAACTTTCAAACTTTCATAAAAAGCAGAGGAAATATTGAGAAGCTTTTCTAAAGACAGAACCCCACTATTTTTCTGTGATAGTTATAAGAGATTATTAGTAAAAGTATTATTTTCGGTGAGATAGCAAGCATATACTTTTTGACCACAGTCATAAAAGTAGGCTTGTAAGCTGACAATTCAGCTTAAAGAGTTTAGGGAGAACCCTAAGACCCCGAAGAAGAAAGGAGTGATGAAAAATGGCATTGAAAGTATCAAAAAAGCCTTGCAAGGAGAACTACTTTTCCTATCAGAATTTAGAGAAAAAGTTTCCGACTATATCATCAATGAGGTGATTGGCTGATGGCGGTTACGAAGATACATCCGATTAAAACAACACTGAAAAAGGCGATAGACTATATCTGTAACGGAGATAAAACAGATGATGAAATCTATGTTACAACACACCTTTGCAGTAGAGAAAATGCTCACAAAGAGTTTGAACTTACCAAGAAATAATTTGGCTCAAGAACTAAGACTTTAGCACATCATCTAATCCAATCCTTTGTTCCGGAAGAAGTCAGTTTTGAAGAAGCACATCAAGTTGGAATGGAGTTATGTGAAAAGATTTTAGGTGGGAACTATGATTATGTTTTAGCGACACATATCGATAAAGATCATATTCATAATCATATAATCTTTAATTCCATAGATGTTGATGAGGGTAAGGTGTACCACTCTTGTTACGGCTCCTATATGAATATTCGAAATCAGAGCGACAAGCTTTGCAAGGAGTATAATTTATCTGTCATCGACCAAGAAACAGAAAAAGAAATCAACGAAATTAAGCGAAGAAAATTTGTGAATTGGTACGACTGGAATGAAGATAAAAAAGGCATCAGCTATAAATCAAGGCTTCAATTTGATATTGATAGGACTATAAAGCAGTCAATCAATTGGCAGGACTTTCTATCTAAAATGGAAAGCTGTGGTTATGAAATTAAGATTGGTAAACACATAGCTTTTAGAAGTAAAAATCAGCAGAGATTTACCAGAGCAAAGACCATAGGAGCTAACTATATCGAAGAAAGAATTAAGGAACGAATCCTGAATAAAGATAGAGAGATTGGCAATATCGTAGATATTAAGAACAACGATAAAGCAAAGTCAAGTAGAGGATATGAGCGTTGGGCGACAAAGCATAATCTTCAAACAGCGGCTTCAACGCTGGTTGAGATTAGAAGCAAAGGCTTTAGGTCAATGGAAGAATTGGAGCGTGGCATTAGTCGAATATCCAATGAAAAGAATGAACTAAGACAGGAATTTGATAAGCTGTTATGGGAGCAAAAGAGGATAAAGGAAGTAGTAAAGCATATTCAAATCTGTATAAGCAAAAGAGAACATTATGAGGGTCATCGCAGAAATCCGAACGATAAAATTTATATGATGATGAATCGAAAAAATGTAGAAGCCTATCAGAAGTCTTATGAGGAAATAGATATTTTTCTTAAGCAATTTCCACACTTAAGACATACTGTAGTAGGAGAGTTAAAGACAAAATCAAGTGAAAATCTTTTTAGGAAATTAAATGAGCATTCTAAAGAATTACAAGTTAAACAAGAGGCGATTGCAAAGAAACATAATTCATTAGCAGCAGAGCATGATGAATTGAGACATTTGAAAGTTAATATGAATGATTATCTTGGTAGGGATAAAACGGAGGAGAAAAAGAAATCCATTATTGGAGCAATTAAAAGGCATCAGGCTGAAGATAAGGAAAAGCTAAAAGAAAAGAAAGAAGCAAGCAAAGAAGCTGAGAGATAAACTTATGGTCGGTGTGGTTTTATGACGACGCCGACTTCTTGTATTTTATGAGTTCGTATATTTACGTTGGAAAAATATAGAAATTTATAAAATCTAAAATTAAAACAGAGAGAACGCTATATTTAAGTGCCTAAATATGGTATAATATTCTAAATTAGATTTAGGAACTCATAGAAAGTGAGGAAATTTAATGAAAGCTAATTATAAAAGATTGTGGCATATTTTATTGGATAGAGATATGAAAAAGAAAGAGTTAGCTCACATAGCCGGAGTTAGTACATATACTATCAACAAACTTAATAAGAACGATAATGTAACGGTTGAAGTTTTAGGGAAGATTTGCAAAGCTTTGGATTGTACATTAGACGATATTATGGAATTTGAAGAGGATGGTGAATAAAGAATGGCTGGAAAAAACAATGCAAATATAGGTTTTGAAAAACAAATTTGGGACGCAGCTTGTGTTCTTTGGGGACATATTCCTGCTGCTGAATATAGAAAAGTAATTGTTGGACTTATTTTTCTTCGTTATATATCCAGTGCCTTTGAAAAACGCTATGAGGAACTTTTAAAAGAAGGCGATGGCTTTGAAAACGATAGGGATGCATATGCAGAAGAAAATATTTTCTTTGTGCCGGAAGAAGCTCGTTGGAGCAAGATTTCCTCCGCTGCGCACACACCTGAAATTGGCACAGTAATTGATGACGCCATGAGGGCAATTGAAAAAGAAAATACGAGCTTAAAGAATGTTTTGCCTAAGAACTATGCCAGCCCTGATTTGGATAAAAGAGTATTAGGGGAAGTCGTTGACTTATTTACTAACGAAGTAAAAATGGATGGAACAGAGGTAAGTAAAGATTTATTGGGTAGGACATATGAGTATTGTATTGCTCAGTTTGCTTCCTATGAAGGAACAAAGGGTGGAGAATTTTATACGCCTTCAAGTATTGTAAAAACAATCGTTGCAATACTAAAACCTTTCAATAATTGCCGAGTGTATGATCCTTGTTGCGGCAGTGGTGGTATGTTTGTACAAAGTGAAAAATTCGTACAGGCTCATAGCGACAATCGAGGGAATATTTCTGTTTATGGACAGGAATCTAATGCAGACACATGGAAGATGGCGAAAATGAATATGGCAATAAGAGGAATTGATGCCAATTTTGGTTCTTATCATGCCGATACATTTTTTAATGACATCCATAAAACATTAAAATCGGATTTCATTATGGCAAATCCACCGTTTAATCTTTCCAATTGGGGTGCAGACAAATTAAAGGATGATGTTCGGTGGAAATATGGAACTCCGCCATCGGGAAATGCGAACTATGCGTGGATACAACATATGATTCACCACTTGGCACCTAATGGGAAAATAGGTTTAGTACTTGCTAATGGAGCATTATCATCCCAATCTTCAGGCGAGGGAGAAATAAGGAAAAAGATTATAGAAGATGATCTAGTTGAAGGGATTGTAGCTTTGCCGACACAACTGTTTTATAGCGTTACTATTCCAGTGACATTATGGTTTATTACAAAAAATAAAAAACAGAAAGGAAAGACTCTATTTATTGATGCCAGAAAAATGGGATATATGGTTGATAGAAAACATAGAGATTTTACGGAAGGTATACAAGAAGACGGAAGTCTTGGAGATATTGACGTATTAGCGAAAACCTTTGAAGATTTTCAAAATGGAGAATTAGAGGAGAAAAAGGGATTTTCTGCCATAGCGTCAATAGAAGATATAGCAAAACAAGATTATATATTAACTCCCGGTCGATATGTAGGCATTGAAGAGCAAGAAGATGACGGCGAGCCTTTTGAGGAAAAGATGACAAGACTGACCTCAGAGCTTTCGGATATGTTTGAGAAATCTCATGAACTTGAAGAGGAAATCAGAAAGAAACTGGGGGAGATTGGTTATGAAATGTAATTGGTGTATAAAAAAACTATCCGAAATTGCTCATATCAATCCCAAAGAAAGTATTGGTAAAGGAATCATGGCAAAAAAAGTACCAATGGATAAATTGCAACCGTTTTGTAGGGATATTCCAGAATTCATTTTGGAAGAGTATAAGGGTGGAGCTAAATTTAGAAATGGTGACACGATAATGGCAAGAATAACACCTTGTTTGGAGAATGGAAAAATTTCAAAGGTTTCTATTTTGGATGATGATGAAGTTGGTTTTGGATCAACTGAATACATTGTTTTTCGTGCTATTGAAGGTGTTAGTGATGCTGATTTTCTGTATTATTTGATTTGTAGCCCATTGGTTCGTAATCCAGCAATTAAATCTATGGTGGGATCATCGGATCGCCAAAGAGTACAAACTGATGTAGTTGTTAATTTGGATATAGAGTTGCCTAATATCAAAGAGCAAAGGAAAATAGGAAGTATACTAAGGGCTCTTGATGACAAAATAGCGTTGAATAATGCGATAAACAATAATTTAGAGCAGCAAGCTCAGGCAATATTCAAAGAATGGTTTATTGACAATCCCGAAAACAATAAATGGTCAACAGGAACATTCTCTGAACTTATTAACTCAACCTTAAATGGTGATTGGGGAAAAGAAACACCGACAGGCAATAACATTGAAAAGGTTTACTGTATTAGAGGTGCAGATATTCCCGAAGTTAAAGCAGGCAATAAAGGCAAAATGCCCACAAGATATATTCTTCCTAAAAACTTTGTCACAAAGCAACTTACAGCCGGGGACATTGTTGTTGAAATTTCAGGAGGTAGTCCTACTCAATCAACCGGAAGATGCACAGCCATAACTCAATCATTACTTGACCGTTATGATAGCGGTATGGTTTGCACAAATTTCTGTAAGGCAATAAAGCCTAAAGAAGGATACAGTCTGTTTATCTACTATTATTGGCAATACCTGTATAGCAAAGGTGTCTTTTTCTCTTATGAAAATGGCACAACGGGAATTAAAAACCTTGACTTTTCAGGCTTTATTGAAACAGAAACTATTTTAATTCCACCAGCAGATCAAGTTATAGCATTTGACAATTATTGTAAATCCATTTTTAATCAAGTCTTTGCTAATGGTAAACAAAACGAACATCTTGCTGTGCTTCGAGATACCCTTTTGCCCAAACTTATGTCCGGCGAGCTTGATGTACCAGACACGGACCTCTAAGCCGCTAAATTATTGTTTAGCATATAATATATCCATAACTTCTGTGGGTGGCAGAAGTTAATATCAGGGGACTTCCGCCCCATAGTCGTTCTCTAAAAATAAATAAGGAGGATTGACTGTGAAACAAGATTTAATCAAAGATGTTGTCCAAGGAATGTTACCATACTTGAACAACGCACAAAATGAGAAGTTACGAGAAGTTTTGCAATATACCCTTGCAAATTATGATGTAACAGAAAACAAGCAACAAGAGAAAATTTCGGAGCAGAACTTTATAGAATTGTTCTTATCGGCAAAACGTATAGAAGGGTGTTCCGAGAAATCCCTCAAATACTACAAATCTACTATTGAAGCTATGCTTGATGAACTCAAAAAAGATGTCAAACGCATAGTTACAGATGATATAAGAGGATATCTGACAGAGTATCAAGAAAAGAAAAAGTCAAGTAAAGTTACAATAGACAATATACGCCGTATTCTTTCAAGTTTCTTCTCGTGGTTGGAAGATGAGGACTATATACTGAAAAGTCCGGTACGACGTATACACAAAGTTAAAACTGGCACAAATATAAAGGAAACCTATTCTGATGAAGCGTTGGAGCTTATGAGGGATAACTGCACAGAACTGAGAGATTTGGCAATTATAGATATGCTCGCTTCTACCGGTATGCGTGTAGGAGAAATGGTGCTGCTTAATCGTAATGATATTGATTTCAATGAGAGAGAATGTATTGTTTTCGGTAAGGGCAGTAAAGAACGGGTTGTTTACTTTGATGCAAGAACAAAGATACATTTGCAGAATTACTTGAAAAGCAGAACAGATGATAATCCGGCACTGTTCGTATCCTTGAAATTACCTCACAAAAGATTGAAAATCGGCGGGGTTGAAGTGAGATTAAGGGAATACGGAAAGAAATTAGGTTTGCAAAAGGTACACCCACATAAATTCAGGCGTACGCTTGCAACTATGGCAATAGATAAAGGAATGCCTATTGAGCAATTGCAACAGCTCTTGGGGCATAGGAAAATAGATACGACCTTGCAGTACGCAATGGTCAAACAGAGTAATGTTAAGATTGCTCATCGAAAATATATTGGATAGAAAGGAGAACGGATATGGCTGTATGGGAGACAATTAGACTTGATAAGATAGTTTCAACAAATCAAAGCACTTATTCTCCAAAAGAAGATTGGCAATTTGTAAACTATTTAGATACTGGAAATATTACGATGAATCGAGTTGATGAAATACAGTATATAAACACTTCAACGGACAAGTTGCCGAGCAGAGCAAGAAGAAAAGTAAAATTGAATAGTATCATTTACTCAACTGTAAGACCTAATCAGTTGCACTATGGAATTATTAAAGAACAGCCTGACAATTTTTTAGTATCAACAGGATTTGCGGTAATTGATGTCGATTTTGAGAAAGCAGTTCCAGATTACATTTATTATGTTTTGACGCAAAAGAAAGTTACAGAACATCTACAAGCGATTGCAGAACAGAGCGTGTCAGCTTATCCTTCTATTAAGCCTTCAGATATTGAAAATTTAGAGCTTCTTCTTCCTGATAGAAAAACACAGGAAAAGATTGTAGCTATTCTTAGTTCAATGGATAAGAAAATAAAACAAAATAATGAAATAAACAATAATTTAGCGGCTTAAAGGTTCGTGTCTGGTACATCAAGCTCGCCGGACATCAGCTTAGGCAATAAGGACTCTCTCAATTCTTCAAGATATGTATTTTCGGAGATGTTAGATGAAATTTGTTTATATAATGCAGTTACAACCTCATCTAACGGTTTCAATGTTGAAAAGTCACTTGGTAGGAACAGCTTGTATTCAGGCAAAGCCTTTTTACTTAAATGTAGAACTGTTGTACCATTTACGTATCCCAAACAATGAGACTTGAATTTCTTGTCTTGAAGAATTGTGGCAATGAGGAATCTGGAAACACTGTCCTTTTTAGGAAGAACTTTTACCAAATCCATAGAGAAAATAATATCATCATACCCTGATTTGCTCATTATTAGTTCTGCATTACCGATAACTTCGGCATTTTGAGTTAAGTCTGTATGAGCAACTAAAGTATCAAACAATTCAGCGTGTTGAGATTCTTTTAATTTTGACGATGGAATAATTTCTTTATAACCATCCAACTTGAATCCGCCTTTACGGTCAAAGTTCTTTATTGTTGCCATAGCTATTGAGGAATCGGTAAGTTCAGTTCCTTTGTATGAGTATCCACTAATGAACTCAGCTATGTCTGACAAAGGTGTTTCTACCCAATCGGAAGGCATAACACCATCAAAAGGTTTATAATCAGAAAGCCAAGCGGTGCATATTGTTTTGATTTGTTCAAATAAATTATTGTTTATATTACAGAAGGAGTCGTAAATATGGAAGAAATAATATTTAATAAAGATGAAATGGAAAATTATGGAATAGAGATAACTTCTGTAAGCTCTTTCATTGATGAAGTAAATAGGTTAAAAGATGCTTTGTATGGGAGCAATGAGGAATTATTTTTCAGAGGGCAAAAAACTGATTTCTGGGATGTTATTCCAAGCATTTTTAGAGGTGATTTTTTAAGTGTAGAACATACATTAATGCAGGTTCCTCTATTAAAAGCACCTTATGAATTTATTTCTATAAATAATGATTTTGAAATTATGACAAAATACCAACATTATGGAATGTGCACAAGATTGTTAGATTTAACTACGAATCCGTTAGTGGCTCTATACTTTGCTTGTGAAGAATATGGTGATGTCTGTTATAAGGGAATTGAAAATGAAGAAGACACTAAAAGACAAGAAGCGAACGGTGTAATATTTTTTAATAAAAAATACTCTGTATCTACAAATGAGATAAATATAAAAGTTATATCCTCTTTATCTCAGATAGATTTATCAAATGATAATACCCTTGAATCCATATTGAGAAAACTTACAGAACGGCAAGCTATCTCACAAGAGTTAGAAGAAAGATGGAAATCAAGAGAACATTTCGAAGAATTTATAAATATTATTCAGAATAATTATATTGTTATACCTCCATACAATAATGAAAGATTATCAAGGCAATGCGGAATGTTTTTATTGGCAGGATGCTTTAATTTTGTTTATACCGAGTCAATCAGTGAGTCCAGTATAGAAAAAGGATATAAAGATTTACGAGATGAATTTGATAGAAAGTTTTTCTATATTCCTGGAGAGAAGAAGAAAGAAATATTAGAAGAATTAGATACTTATAATATAAATGAGGCAACTTTATTTCCTGAATTAGAGCATCAATTGAGCTATATAAAAAATAAAAAGAATGTTAAAACAAAGGCTTCATCAGAATTTATAAAATTTGATTCTAATGATATAAACCAACAAATAATAAAAACAGATATTGAAATAAGTGGAAACATAATAAAAGATGAGAGTTTCAAAGATACTGTCATTAAAGATTTAAGCGAAAAATATCATTTCGATATACAAGAAATATGGGAATTAGTGGAAGAATGGGTTTCAATAGTTGATTGGAATAGACAAGAGTCTATATTAAGTAGATTTAGGGTGAGCGTTCAAAAAGTCTTACTGAAAAATGAATTTGATAAAGAACATGCAAAGAATGAATCTGAGTATATTAGTGATAAAATTATAAAGATAGCAACTGAATTATCGAAGAGGAGTGAAGAATAGTGTCGGAATTTTTTATAGAAGCAGATTATGAAAACTCAATAATTGAATTATTTCAGACTGATTTAGGATACGAGTATGTATACGGTCCGGATATTGAAAGAGACTTTTATAGCCCATTATATGAAGACATTCTGATTGAATCTCTATATCGTTTGAATAGAGGAGTACCGGATGATGCTATTCAAGAAGCACTATATAAACTCAAAAATTTTGAAAATGGGGAGCTTGTGCAGAAAAACGCTATATTTATGGACTATCTGCAAAGTGGTATTTCTGTCAGATATTTTGTTGATGGTGAAGAGCGTTCTTCTATCATCTATCTTGTTGACTACAAAAATCCCGAAAACAACTCCTTTGTTGTTGCTAATCAATGGACATTTATTGAAAATAGTAATAAACGTCCTGATATAATTTTGTTCTTAAATGGTTTACCAGTTGTATTAGTGGAACTAAAGGCTCCTTCTCGTGAAGAAACTGATGCTTCAGAAGCTTACAGGCAGCTCCGTAACTATATGCAGGAAATTCCGTCCATGTTTATTTATAATGCTATTTGCGTTATGAGCGATCAATTGACATCTAAAGCTGGTACTATCACTTCCGGTGAAGACCGTTTTATGGAGTGGAAAACAAAGGATGGGAATTACGAAAATACACAGTATGCTCAGTTTGACACTTTCTTTGAGGGAATGTTTCAAAAAGAAAGACTGCTTGATATTATCAAGAACTTTATTTGCTTTTCAAATGAGGGGATTGATACCTTTAAAATTCTTGCCGGGTATCATCAGTATTTTGCGGTAAGAAAAGCGATTGAATCTACAAAGCACGCCACTATTACTGACGGTAAAGGAGGTGTTTTCTGGCATACACAAGGAAGTGGTAAATCGCTTTCGATGGTGTTCTATGCTCATTTATTGCAGGAAGCATTGAATAGCCCTACTATCGTTGTACTTACAGATAGAAACGACCTTGACGACCAACTTTACGGACAGTTTGCAAAGTGTAAAGACTTTTTAAGGCAAGAGCCTATGCACGCTGAAAGTCGTGAAAACCTGAAAACTTTGCTTACTGGCAGACAAGCAAATGGTATTATCTTTACCACAATGCAGAAATTTGAGGAGTCCGATGAACCACTGTCCGAACGAAATAATATTGTTGTTATGGCGGACGAAGCACATAGAGGGCAGTATGGACTTGCCGAAAAGATAAAGATTACAAAAAATGAAGATGGTGATGAAGTAGCAAAGCGTGTTATCGGCACAGCAAGAATCATTCGTAATACGCTTCCGAATGCCACATATATAGGATTTACAGGAACACCTATTTCATCAAAAGATCGTAGCACTCGTGAAGTGTTTGGTGATTATATTGACATCTACGATATGACGCAAGCGGTTGAAGATGGTGCAACACGTCCGGTTTATTATGAGAGCCGTGTAATTAAGCTAAATCTTGATGAAACTACCTTGAAATTAATTGATGCAGAATATGATTTGATGGCTCTTAATGCTGATGAGGAAGTTATCGCAAAGAGTAAGAGAGAGCTGGGTCAGATAGAAGCGGTTCTTGGTAATGATAACACTATAAATTCCCTTGTTTGTGATATTCTTGATCATTATGAAAATAATAGAGAGAATCTGCTTACAGGTAAGGCTATGATTGTTGCGTATTCTCGCCCTATTGCCATGAAAATTTACAAGCGAATATTAGAACTTCGTCCGGATTGGACTGAAAAAGTAGGTGTTGTTATGACCTCCGGCAACAATGATCCAGAAGAATGGAGACAGATTATTGGTAATAAACACCATAAGAATGAGATTGCAAAGAAATTCAAAGATAACGACAGTACTATGAAGATTGCGATTGTTGTTGATATGTGGTTAACAGGGTTTGATGTTCCTTCTCTTGCTACGATGTATGTATACAAGCCTATGTCCGGGCACAATCTCATGCAAGCAATTGCTCGTGTAAACCGTGTATTTCGTGATAAAGAAGGCGGGCTTGTTGTTGACTATGTTGGAATTGCGACTGCTTTGAAACAGGCGATGAACGACTATACATCTCGTGATAAAAAGAACTATGGTGATACTGATGTCGGAAAGGTTGCATATCCGAAATTCTTGGAGAAATTATCAGTTTGCCGTGATAAGTTTCATGGATATGATTATACAAAGTTTATTAATGGTACAGATCTTGAGAGAGCAAAAACTATCAGTGGTGCTGTAAATTTTATTATCAGCAGAGAAAAAGTTGATGATAAAGATTCTTTCGTAAAAGAAGCTCTTATGCTTCATCAGGCTCTTTCTCTTTGTTCTTCTTTGGTTGATGAAGATAGTAGATTTGAAGCAGCATTCTTTGAGGCTGTTCGAGTTCTTGTTCTCAGACTTACCAATACCGGTGTTGGTAAAAAGATTTCCTTACCGGAAATGAATGCAAGAATAAATGAACTTTTGAAACAGAGTATTAAAAGTGATGGGGTAATAAATTTATTTTCAGATATCAAAGAGGAGTTTTCTTTGTTTGACCCCAAATTTCTTCAAGATGTTGCAAATATGAAAGAGAAAAATCTTGCAGTTGAACTATTGAAAAAATTAATTGCAGAACAGGTTTCTGTTTATCGCAGAACAAATATTGTAAAATCTGAAAAGTTCAGCGAGATTATGCAGCGTTCTCTGAATGCTTATCTTAACGGTATGCTTACCAATGAAGAAATTATAGAAGAAATGTTAAAGTTGGCAAAACAGATTGCAGCAGCACATCAAGAGGGAGACAGATTAGGGTTGACTGCTGATGAACTTGCTTTTTATGATGCCTTAACAAAACCACAGGCAATCAAGGACTTTTATGAAAACGACGAGCTGATTGCAATAACAAAAGAATTAGCCGATACTCTACGTAAGAATAAGACTATTGATTGGCAGAAGCGTGAATCAGCGAGAGCTAAAATGCGTATGCTGATAAAGAAACTTTTGAAAAAACATAAATATCCGCCTGAAGGAATGGATGATGCCGTTCAGACTGTTATGACACAGTGCGAACTTTGGACAGATAATTTCAACTTTGAAGAAGATTACAAGGTTTATTTTAATACTAATTTTACAAATGAAAATCTATCTTTGGTTGCAGAAGAAAAGGGCAAATATAATTAATTAGTTTTATTCTTTGTAAACCTGTATGGTGAAAGAGGACAAATTATGGCAAAAGGAATAATATATTTAATGACTACAGTTGTTTCTGGGCTTATCAAGATTGGCAAGACGGGAAATGAGCAATTTGAAAATAGAATGAGATTTTTAGAAAGCAATGGATATGCGAATATTACAGGACTAAAAAGGGAGTTTGCTATAGAAGTAGATGGATATGATGAGAAAGAAAAACTTATTCATGACATCTTTAGCAAAAGTAGAATTGTAGGTACTGAACTGTTTGCGTTAGATATAGAGGTGGCAAAATCATTATTATCTTCTTTAGATGGTAAACAAATTTATCCTAAAGATAAAAGTAAAAAAGAAGTATTCAAAGAATCCACAGAAGAAATAAAACTTAAAACTGAGGTTGGATTTGTTCCAGATGGAGAGTATGTATTAAATCGTAACATAAAAGGTTTTGGGAAAGTAAATGGGAAAGCCATAGTTAAAGATGGAGTATTCACGGTGTTAAAAGGAAGTTTTTGTGGCAATACCGGAAAAGGTTATATACCGTCTATTAGAAGAAATGCGAAAATAAAAGATAATATCTTACAAGAAGATATTGTATGTATGAATCCATCAAGTGCCGGTTGGATAGTTATTGGTAAATCTAATAATGGATGGGTAGAATGGAAAGACTTACAAGGGAACCTTATTGAAAAATATAGAGATAAAGAAGAGTAGTCGATATATAAGCTATCTATTATGGAAAATAACGAGAGGTATGTGTATGCCAAATTTAAAAGCAAAAGAATATAAAAAATTTGAAGATATTAAGTATGTCAGAAAAGACGGAAGCGAGTATTGGAGTGCAAGAGAACTTGCTGATGTACTTGATTATTCTCAGTGGAGAAATTTTCAAAAGGTAATTGATAGAGCGATGATTGCTTGTGAGAACAGCGGTCATGAGGTAGAATACGATTTTGCTGAGGTCAGCAAAATCGTGGAAGCAGGTGCTACAAGCAAGTCTATTAAAGATTATGAACTTACAAGATATGCTTGCTATTTGATTGTGCAAAACGGTGATCCGAGAAAAGAGGTTATTGCACTTGGACAAACCTATTTTGCCATACAGACATATCGTCAAGAAATAGCTGACCATTTTAATCAGCTTGATGAAGATAGAAGAAGGCTTGTTGTTCGTGGAGATATTAAACAATGGAATCAGCTTTTGGTAGAAACAGCACATGATGCAGGAGTCATTACAAATGAAGAGTTTGCTATATTTCAGAACGCAGGCTACATGGGATTGTATGGTGGGTTAGATGTAGAAGATATACACAACAGAAAAGGCTTAACCGCAAGACAAAAAATTCTGGACTATATGGGAAGCACCGAATTGATTGCTAATTTATTTAGAATTTCACAGACCGAAGAAAAGCTAAGAAAAGACAAAGTTGAAGGTGCAGAAGCTGCAACAAAGGTTCACTACTTAGTAGGAAAAGAAGTAAGAAGTGCTATTGAAAAAATTGGTGGCACTATGCCGGAAGACTTGCCTGTTCCGGAGAAAAGTATTCAACAGATAGAAAAAGAACAGATGAAGCGTTTAAAAGATAAAGCTAAAAAAGGTAAGTTGATGTTGGATGAATAATGTTTACCAATAGAAATCGCTCTTACTGTAGTATCACTCTTGATACTGTTTTGATACTAAAAAACTCTAAAACCACATATAATAGGAATAAAAATAGCCAAAAACGGAAACTAAAAAGATACTGATATAGAATTGAAGAAACAAATATGATATGGTAATTATCGAGTGGGAATAGAGTAAACAGGTTTAGACATGGATTAAAGTAATTTTTTATCTTGATTAGAGTAAGCAACTGGAACAAAATTGGGTAAAGATTTAAAAAAGACTGAAAGGTTCGATAAATAGGGGCGATGCGTAAAACAAGCGTCGCCCCTATTTATCGTAAGCCCACAACATGCTATAAGAATTAGAAAGGATTTTGAATGGTTGTTTACAAAGTATAAAGAAATAATAATGTTTTTTAGTGTTATAATGTGGTATAAAGCGATACAATTTGTCATTTGTTTTGTTCCAAAAAACTTTATAGTTAGATTTTTACATATTTTATTGGGAATAATATATTTTTCATAAAGAATGTTCGGATAAATGTGCTAAATATGGATATTTCTAATGTTTTTAAATAGTCTAACTAAATAAAAAGCGTAGTTTTTTGCGATTATAATAGAATAGTTATGAATTTTCATGACTAAAAGTGCAAATTTATGCTTTTTATGTCCTGCTTTTATAAAAAAATTATTTGAAATGTTTAGAGATAATGATTAATTTTATGAAAAGGGTAAAAAAATATTAATTTTTTGCAAAATATGAGCGATAGGGGTTTATTGATAAGTCAATTAATGATATACTAAACAATATAGATAAAATATAGATAAGGAGAGGTGAACATGAAAGAGCAAGTAAACAAAATTCCAAGAGCAACTGCTAGACGTTTACCATTATACCACAGATATTTACGTTTATTATTTGATGCTGGGAAGTATCGTATTTCCTCAGCAGAATTAAGTGAAGCAACAAAAGTAGATAGTGCTACAATTCGCCGTGATTTCTCTCATTTTGGGGAATTAGGTAAACGAGGATATGGTTATGATGTGGAAGCATTATTAACATTTTTTAGTAAAATTTTAAATCAAGATAAATTAACAAATGTAGCATTAATTGGAGTTGGACATTTAGGACAAGCCCTTTTGAATTATCGTTTCCAACAAAATAATAGTGTTAGAATTAGTGCAGCGTTTGATATTGAACCGTCTATTATTGGTACCATTCAATCAGGAGTACCTGTATACTCTGTTGAGGAAATGGTTGAGCAATTACGCTTACAACATATTGATGTTGCTATTTTAACAGTTCCTCAGGAAGTGGCTCAAGAAACTGTTGAACAAGCAGTTGAAGCCGGTGTTAAAGCTATTTTGAACTTTACACCATTACGTTTATCAGTACCGGAAGATATTCGTGTTCAAAATGTTGACTTAACAAATGAATTACAAACATTAGTATATTTCTTAAATACTAATGCTAAAAATTAATGACTATTGCTATATATGATAGTATACACCCGATAGACTAGTACTTGTGATTATGGCTTAAGAGAGCAGATGATTTGCTGGAACATTTGCCCCACTGACATAAGGAACCTACTATTGTGGAAAGATAATCGGAGAAGTCTTCGTTAGCAACGTATGAGTATAAAATAAGGTGGTACCACGGCACAGTCGTCCTTTGGGTGATTTTGTGTTGTGGTCTTTTTTATAGTAAGTACAAGAACATGAAAAGTGTTTTTGGTGATAGAGGCAACATATAGTATCGTATGATAAAACAACAGCACATAGAAAGTGAGTATCTAGTGTAGTGTGATTAAACAGTATAAATAAAGGAGAATACAGATGAGTGAATTACAAAAACAAGATTTTTCTAAATGGTATATTCAAACCATTCAACAAGCAGATTTAATGGATTACTCTCCAGTTAGAGGGTGTATGATTTTTAAACCAGATGGATACGAATTATGGGAACATATCCAAGCAGAAATGAACCGTCGTTTTCAAGAAGAAGGGATAAGAAATGCTTATTTCCCAATGCTTATTCCAGAATCATTTTTTGCTAAAGAAAAAGATCATATCGAAGGGTTCAGTCCAGAATTGCCGTTTGTTACAGAGGCAGCTGGAGAAATATTAGAAGAAAAACTAGCCTTACGCCCAACTTCAGAAACGATGATAGGATATGCATTTAGCCAATGGATTAACTCATATCGTGATTTGCCATTAGAAATTAACCAATGGGCAAATGTATTCCGTTGGGAAAAGAAAACTTTACCATTTTTACGTACATCAGAATTTTTATGGCAAGAAGGTCATACTGCACATGTTGATGAGGAAGATGCACGTAGACGAACTATGCGTAGTTTAGTTATTTATAAGGAAGTTGTTGAAAGTTTATTGGCAATTCCTGTGTATGACGGAGAAAAAACACCTTCAGAGCGTTTTGCAGGTGCTGTGTCAACGTATTCCATTGAAGCAATGATGAAAGACGGAAAAGCAGTACAAGCGGGAACAAGTCATTATATGGGAACAAAATTTGCCGAGGCTTTTGACATTAAATATTTAGATAAAAACAATCAACATGTATATGCACATACTACGTCATTTGGTGTATCAACTCGACTAATTGGTGCAACAATTATGACGCATGGCGATGAACAAGGATTAGTGCTGCCACCTCGTATTGCTCCAACGCAAGTCGTGCTTATTCCGGTAGGACCTTGGAAGAAAAATCCGGCAATCATCGAGAAGTTGGACGATATTTTTGCACAATTAAAAGCTAAAGGCATTCGTGTTAAATTAGACGATAGCGATAACTCTCCGGGATTTAAGTTCAATGAGTGGGAGTTGAAAGGTGTACCAATGCGAGTGGAGTGTGGGCCACGTGATTTAGAAAACAACCAAGTGATGACAAAAATGCGTGATGCACAAGACAAAGTAGCCGTATCTTTAGATGATTTGGTGCCGTTTATTTTACAAGAGCTAGACACTATGCAAACTCGTCTATTGGAAAGTGCTAAAGCGAATCGTGCTACACATGAATACACGCACATCAACACATTAGATGAATTAAAAACGCATATTGACACTAAAAAAGCGAATGGAGAAGTTCCAGGCTGGGTCTTAATCGGTTGGGATGGAACAGAAGAAACGGAAGCTAAAATTAAAGAAGAAACAGGCTTTACAACACGAAACATACCTTTTGCTCCACCAATGCAAAAAGATGTGTGCTTAGTGAGTGGAAAACCTGCTAAACATACTGTTTGGATTGCTAGAGCGTATTAACCTAAGGAAGATTGACAAGCAAAATCAAGTGCTTGTCAATTTTTCTTTAGGGCAAAGAGGATACACAGTTTGAAAACGATAGTGTATTAAATTAGAGCAAATGTAATTATTTTTCAAATGATTAGTGCATGACGTACGGTACTAGAACATAAGAATTTTGCCGTATTATGTATAGAATTTATAAAAATAATCGTGATGGTTAACGTCTGTTCGCCATCACGATTTATTGTGTACATTGTAAAGGGGAATGAATAAAAACTAGCTATTAATATGCCGTTTGAACGCTAAATGGTGTTGTGGTATGAGGCAAGGGTGGAATAGTGTAGGTGTTCTTTCTATCAATAAAGCTATTTTGTTATGTTGTTTAATCGTTTAAGGCATGATGTCAGATTTTTGAGAGTGTATATTTTGGTTCTATAATAAATAGGGTTGATGAAAAAAATTCATTAACCCTATTTGACATAGAACCTGTATTTCACAATGTTATATGATGTTAGATAAGATGAGTAAAGATGTAGTGCGTTTATTTTATGTCCCCCTATTGATAGGAGTTGCTGTTTTAATTCATCTGGAAGCATATTAAATTTGTCGATATTTTTCTTGAATATGACTAAATTTTCATCTATTAGACGATAAGCAATTGTTCCATGAGTAATTTCTGAAAATATACGTTTTCTAGTGTCAAAAAATTTCTTGAAATATGTTGAGAATCCCTTAAAAAGACGAATCGTATCATCTGTTGGATAGGATTGTTCGAGTAGTTTCAAGTGTTTATCAGGTGAAAATAGTGGTGATGACGTGTCAAAAAAAGATTTGATATAATTTTTTAATTGTTCACTTGCACGCTCTTTTATAGAGGTATCTTCTGAAAAAACTTCTGTCAATAAATCTTGGTCTAATGATATAAGAGCTAATGTTTCATCAATAAGTTTTTTAAAATCGTCATCAAATAGTGATTGCATATATTCTCTTTTGTCAAATTTTAATGTATCATCAGTTAAAATGTTGTTTCGTTCTAAATGATGTAATGTTTTCTCATAAGGTTTTAATTCAAAACGTAATGTTTTGCTGATTTCAAAAATATTTTCGTATAACATAAGCAACTCCCCTTATTTGTAGTATGAGATAATGGACGCATTTTATATGTGTTATAGCTAGATTTTTCACAAAAAATATTTAAACTGTATGTCTTTTATCAACATAAAAATGACGCCATTTTTCGTCTGAAATAGTATTTAGCATTCTTGTATTTCCTACTTTATTTAGATTTTATCAAACTTAAATTATATATGTCAATATATAGCTTTATTATATTGAGATTAACAGAAGTTTGAACATGTTTGTAAAAGTAGATACAATATAAAACATAGGTTCAGTATGAAAATTTTACATAGGCATTAATCACTAATAAGAGACAGTGAGTTAAGGTTGGATATTGGAATTAGAGTTGCGTAGTAAAGTGATGTATACATAAGAAAATAGACTGGTAAAAATTGCTATGAATAGGCAACAAGATTGAGTCTTTTAAAAATATTAAATAAACATTAAAAAATGACTTTAAATCACATTTTGTAAAGGCTTAAATTAAAGTCTTTTACCCTCTTTTTCTGTGTGGTATTGTTAAGTCTTTAAAATAAAATAAGAAAAAATGCAATTTTGAGCAAATGTATTGAGAAAAAGAGTTTAATTGTATTAAGCTAATGCTATTAAGATGATGTATTGTTAGGACGATAAACGTAAGGTGTTTAAAAATGTAACCGTTTTGAACAATGCTGATTGTTTTTATGAATGGAGTGGATTATAAAATGAAAAACTATGATGTTATTGTCATTGGATTTGGTAAGGCAGGAAAAACATTAGCTGCCAAATTGGCTAATCAAGGTAAAAAAGTTGCTTTGATTGAAGAAAACACAAAAATGTATGGTGGAACGTGTATTAATATTGGTTGTATTCCGACTAAGACACTTATTCACGCTGCTGAAAAAGGGCTATCTTTTGATGAGGCTATGCAAGATAAAACGGCAGTTGTAGAGCGTCTAAGAGCTAAAAATTTTGCAATGTTAGACGCACATGTTGATATTTTTGTGGCACATGCGTCTTTTGTGGATAATAAAGTGATTGCTATTCAAGTAGGAGATGAGATTGAGCATTTACATGCAGAGATTATTATCATTAATACAGGTGCAGTGTCTAATGTGTTGCCAATTGATGGGCTAACAAGTGCGAAGTTTGTATATGATAGTACCGGTATACAACACTTAGATAAGTTACCACAACGTCTAGGAATTATTGGTGGTGGAAATATTGGATTAGAATTTGCCAGTCTGTACGCTAGTATGGGTGTTGATGTGAGTGTGTTTGAGGCAGGTAGTACAATACTTGGTCGCTATGAAGAAGTTGCTAGAACATTGGCAAAAGAGTACATGGAACAATCAGGAATTACATTCTATTTAAATGCATCTATTACACGTGTGGATAATGAGGACGACACTGTTGTTGTTCATGCGAATAACAACGCATATTCTTTTGATGCGTTGTTGTATGCAACAGGAAGAAAGCCAAATACACAAGGATTAGGCTTAGAAAACACGTCTATTGAATTAACAGAACGTGGAGCTATTAAAGTGGATGAACATTGTCAAACGACTGTTAAAAATGTTTTTGCAGTAGGGGACGTTAATGGTGGGTTACAGTTCACATATATTTCTCTAGATGATTTTAGAGTGGTGTTTAACTACTTAAATGGCAACGGACAATATACATTATCTCAACGTAAAAACGTGCCGAATACAGTATTCATTCAACCACCTTTGTCTATGGTAGGCTTGAGTGAAGAACAAGCAAAAGCGCAACAATTACCTTATGCTACTAAAGAATTATTGGTAGCAAATATGCCTAGAGCACATGTTAATGGGGACTTAAGAGGAGTATTTAAAGTTGTTGTAAATAAAGATACTAAAGAGATTTTAGGTGCAACATTATTGGGTAGTCAATCTCATGAATTGATTAACTTAATTACTATGGCTATGGATAATCATATTCCATATACGTATTTAGCAACACAATTATTTACGCATCCAACGATGTCAGAAAATTTTAATGATGTATTTTCTTTTTAAAGTAATGTAAATAGTTTATTGGAATAGGAAGGCTAGAGCAAAAAGTCTGAATGTGCAAAGATGATGGGTACACTGTGAAACCATGTGTTCAACATCATTTGGACATGGTGTAAAACACATAGATTTTTTGCCTAGCCTTTTTTGGTATGGAAAGAACATAAAAAATAGTTGAGAGTGCTATGTAAATAATGTGTAATTTGGTATAATATATTATAGGAAAGGAGCAGGATATGAAACAGAGATATAAAGTGACACTTGCTTATGACGGCACAAATTATGTTGGATTTCAACGGCAAATTAATGGAAATAGTATTCAAGCTGAGATTGAAAAAGCGTTGAAGAAAATGACAAAAGGTTTATCTATTGCTATAGTTGCTTCTGGGAGAACAGATTCCGGAGTGCATGCCAAAGGGCAAGTCATTCACTTTGATTACCCTTGCCAACTTGAAGAACACTCTCTAAAACAGGCATTAAACAGTTTACTACCTAGTGATATTAGAATATGTCTAGTGGAAAAAGTAAGTCAATTATTCCATGCACGTTATCATACGTGTCAAAAAATGTATCATTACCGTGTTAGTCTGGGAGATGTTCAGTCACCTTTCTTGAGTCGATATGCTTTACATCATCGCTATAGTGTAGATATTTCAAAAATGAATGAGGCTTTAGGAGATATTATTGGAGAGCATGACTTTACAAGTTTTTGTTCAACAAAATCAGATAAAGATAATAAAGTCCGGTGTATCAAACACGCTAGTGTTGAGTATGATGAGGAGCATAATGAATTGGTATTTGTGTTTATAGGAGATGGTTTTCTTTATAATATGGTACGTATTTTGGTCGGGACAACGTTACAAATTGGAGATGGATTAAAGCCAGTCCATGAATTAAGACGTTTACTCGAGGCTAAAGATAGACGTCAAGCCGGGCCAACGGCACTAGCACACGGATTATATTTGATGCGTGTTGATTATAAAGCCCCAGAGTATTGGTTTCAGACGTACGAGGAGAATAAACGGATAGGATACAATGATTAAGCCTGTAGGTTATGACATACGGTTGTAATGGTAAAATCTTGTTTGCAGCTCATCAAGTCATAGAATGAAGAATTCTGGAAATTTATGTTTTCTTGTGAAAGATACAGAGCTATTTAGAATAAAAAATTATGGAAAAGAAAGTGTAAAGCTGAAAAGGAAGATAATATGATTGTAGAAGTATGTGCGGGGAGTTTACAAGACTGTTTAATTGCACAAGAGTGTAATGCGCATCGTATTGAATTGAATACGGCTATTGCTTTAGGTGGATTAAGTGCCAGTGTAGCACTCCTAGATGAAGTAAAGCAACGTGTGAGTATTCCAGTTGTGTGTATGGTACGACCTAGAGGAGCAGGATTTTGTTACAATAACAATGAAAAGGCGTTAATGCTAAAAGAAGCAGAATGGCTATTGAAATACGGTGCGGACGGTATTGTTTTTGGGTGTTTAACATCAGAAAGAAAGATTGATATTCCCTTTTCAAGAGAAATGATTCGTCTAGTGCATGCATACAAAAAAGATGTTGTGTTCCATAGAGCTTTTGATTGTTTATATGATGCACATGAAGGTATGGAAACGTTAATTGATTTAGGTGTTAATCGTCTCTTAACGAGTGGACTGCACGAAAGTGCATGGGAAGGCAGAACCATGTTGAAAAGATTACACCAACAGTATGGACAACATATAGAAATGTGTATGGGGGCAGGCATTAATCAAGACAATATCATTACACTAATGCAAGAAACAGGCATTAAACAGTGTCATGGTTCATTTAAAGGGTGGTTTGAAGATAAGACAACAACAGGTCATCAAGTTCATTACAGGTATGGTAAAGGAGATTGTTATGACGGTGTTGATGCTAATGTATTGAAATTATTTATGAATACACTTAAAGGAGTAAATGTATGAAGAGAATTTTAGATTGCCATACAAAAGATTTTGAACAATATACGGCTGAACAGCTTAAACAAGCAATTTTGGCTGGAGAGGGACGGACAGTATGCTCTGAAATGGTTGTGTCACGTTGGGCGATTGATGCAGGATTAACGCATGCAGAAATTGCACGTGCTTTTGGAGCAGATTTAATGCTGATGAATGGGTTTGATTGCTTTAATCCGTCAGTGCATGGATTATCCAGTCAAGAAGACGCTATTCGTCAAGTTAAACGTTTGGTAGGTAGACCGGTAGGCATTAATTTAGAACCAGTTGACGTACAGGCGGATATGCTTGAAGAACGTCTTGTTATCTCAAAAGGGCGTATGAGTTCGGCGGAAACGTTTAGAAAAGCAGAGGAACTTGGAGCAGATTTTGTTTGTTTAACAGGCAATCCTGCAACAGGTGTGACTAATCAAGAGATTATTAAAGCTATTCAAGTTGGAAAAGCAAATTTTTCTGGTTTGATTATTGCTGGTAAAATGCATGGCTCAGGAGCTAAGGAGCCGGTATGTACAGTGGATGTGGCAAAATCATTTATTGATGCAGGGGCTGATATTATTTTGGTGCCAGCTGTTGGAACAGTTCCAGGGTTTACAGATGAGGAATTAATCCAAATTGTAAAAATGGCACATCAAAATGACACGCTTGTATTATCCGCTATTGGAACAAGCCAAGAAACGTCTAGTAGAGAAGTGATTGAACAGATTGCGCTACGTAACAAAATTGCTGGTGTAGATATTCAACATATTGGAGATGCTGGTTATGGAAGTTTGGCAACGGTTGAAAATATTTTTGCGTTGTCTGTGGCAATTAGAGGAATGCGACACACAATTAATCGTGTAGCCACATCTGTTACACGATAATGATATAGTGAGGAGAGGTTGATTATGTTAAAAAATTGGGAATTATGGAGTATGTTAGGGTGTGTACTCATGATATTATGTGCCTGTCAGTTTCAAAGTGATAAGCGTGCAGAGTCTACAGTAAACCATACATTAACAACGAGGGATTCACAACAAGAGAGTGCATCACGTTCTCTTAATCAATCACATACGAAAAATGGATTGACGTCTACTACTCGTAAAAAGACATTAAGTGAGGAAGAGTATAGACAACTGATTATGCAAGCTATCGAACAACAACAAGCGTATATTGTCACTATGCAAGCGGATGATGATCATTATTTTGGACAATCGGCAACATCTGCTGCATATAATAAGGCAACAGAGCTGATGTTAACTTATCCAGAGGATAGACAAAAAATTGAACGTATTTTAAGTGAAATAGTGACGAAAAATCCATAATTGAGCAGAGTAATTAAAGGAAGTAAATAGTAACTGATAGCTAGACCATACGTCTAGCTATCAGTTACTATTTTGCAAAGATAATAAAATAGCGTGTTGGTAAATTTGAGAGTTTACCAGCACGCTATTAAGATTATAGGCAATTCAAGACACTTTTTTCCATATCTTCAACAGATATAACGCTTTGATGGCGTATAGGTGCATCTTTGATAGCTAAAACAGCTTGAGGTTGAGAGATATGTGAGTATGCTTCAAGTTTATCCACTAATATTAGGTCATCAGTTGTGTCATTTTCTCCAAGTGCGTCCATAACACTTCTAGGAAACTTATATGGACTAGCTGTTGAGGCAATGATAATTGGTGTTGCATCTTGCGTTTTTTGTATGTAGCGGTCGGTTACGATGTCAGCAACTGCTGTGTGTGGATCAATAACATAGTGATGTGTATCAAAGGAATGTTTTATAGATGATAAAATATCAGATTCATCTGCATAGTCGGCAAAAATATTTGAGAAATGATGGGCGATTTGTTCATCTATAGTATAACAGCCATGATGTGCTAATTCATTCATCAGTTCAGCCGTTTTTTCAGCATCATTCCCAGTAGCATGGAATACTAGACGCTCTAAATTGCTAGAAAGCACAATATCCATTGACGGAGAATTTGTAACGTAAAACGGTCTGTTTTTATCGTATCTTCTCGTTTGGAAAAATTCTGTTAATACATTATTTTTATTAGATGCACAGATTAATGTGCTAATCGGTAATCCCATTTCTTTAGCATAGTATGCGGCTAAAATATTTCCAAAGTTTCCAGTTGGTACTGCAATATTGATAGGATCGCCTGCTTGAATTTTTCCGCTTTTAATAAGTTGTGCGTAAGCATAAACATAATAAGCGATTTGAGGTGTTAAACGCCCTATATTAATAGAGTTGGCACTTGAAAATTGATAGCCTTTTTCAGAGATAGTTTCAGCAAGTTGAGTATCTGTAAACATACGTTTAACGGCACTTTGTGCATCATCAAAGTTCCCTGTAATGCCAATAACATGAGTATTTTCACCTGTTTGTGTGACCATTTGTTTTTCTTGTATAGGGCTAACGCCACCTTTTGGATAGAATACAATAATTTTTGTGTTTGGAACATCAGCAAATCCTGCCATGGCAGCTTTTCCTGTATCTCCAGATGTTGCAGTTAAGATAAGGATTTTTTTATTAGAGTTGTTTTTTCGTGCTGCAACGGTCATTAAATACGGTAAAATGGATAGTGCCATATCTTTAAAAGCAATCGTTTGTCCGTGGAAAAGTTCCAAATAGTGTTTATTGCCAATAGAGTGGATTGGTGTAATATCTGGTGTATCAAAATTATGTTGTGAATACGCTTGTGTGATACACTCTTTAAGTTCATCGTCTGTAAAATCGGTTAAAAACGCACGTAACACAATAAAAGCGACCTCTTGATAGCTCATTGTTGCTAATTCGTGTAGAGGAACATTTAGGCTTGGAATAGATGTTGGTGTGTATAACCCACCATCAGGAGCAATTCCTCTTAAAATAGCTTGGCTAGCTGTAGCTGTTTCATGGTTATGTCGTGTGCTTTGATAAATCATTAGGACGTACCTGCTTTCTGTAAAGATAATAGCATTATAGCAATTTTTTGACGAGATGACTATATAAATAAATGTATTTCTGTCAGTTTTAAGCGAAAAGTGGTATAATTGCCGTAGCCGTTGAGCTATGAAACAGGCAAAGGTGTTATAAGATAAAAATAGAGTGACTAGTGTAACATGAATAACAAACTGTTTCATGGAATGTTTTTTATGGTAGTGGTTAGGATACATGTTCGTGGGGAACGATTAAGGAATATGTTTAAAGAGATGATTGGAAATTATGGAAAATCTATTAATAGGCATGTTTAGGGATAGAATTAAATGTAAAGTATACAATAATAAAAGTGAATGACTATATTAGTGGTATTGTTGAGTGAGTCTGTTTTTAGCACATATTGTTGGTGACGAAGCAATAATATGTCGTGTGTATAGAAACTATAAATGAATTGAATAAGGGATAGCCTAAAAATAAGTTAGGACAAGTATGTGAGAGTATAGCGTTCTAACTATTGATTAGTAAAAGATATTTTTTGCAAGAATAGCAGAATATGATTGGGAGTAAGCATGAAATGAATAAACATAAGGCAAGTTTGTATGATAAAACAATTTTAGAGTATATTATTTCCTATTTGACAACGTATTGTACATTCGAGTGGGCAATTCATGATATTGTAGAACAGGCAAGAATAGACATTATTATTCAAAGCGCTAAAGAAGCTCCACTAGTGAATGTATTAATACATGATCCAAAGTATAGTCGATTAGATGCAAATCAGTTTGCATGTGAGCTGTCTTTTCATAAGGATTATGGTGTAACAGAGGGACATCTTGAAGTGTGGCTAGGATACATTAGACAGTGTGCTCAACAGATGATTTCTGATTATAGACAAGAGGGAATTTGGCAGTGGCGAAGTGATGCCACGCTTTTTCAAACATATTTAGACACTTATAAACAGTTGGGAAAATATAAGGAAAATATTATCCCGTATATCATAAGAAAGTAGAGAGAACATTATGCAGTGGAATGAATTGAAAATATCAACAACACATCAAGCAAGCGAAATGATTGCTGCAATTTTAATTGAAGCGGGGTCTAATGGCGTAGCTATTGAAGATCCGTTTGATTTTGATACATTAGATGATGGATTTGGTCAGTTAAAACCAGAAAAATCGGAATTATATCAAAGTGAAGAAGTGTTTGTATCTGGTTATTTTCCTAATACAAAAAACATTGTTGAAATTCAGATGTCTATTCAAGAAAAATTACATGAAGCAGAGCATTATGGGTTGGATTTAGGAAAAAATGAAGTCATTTTGACAAGTGTATCCGAAGAGGATTGGGCAAATGCGTGGAAAACATATTATCATCCAGTTCGTATTTCTCGTTATTTAACAGTAGTGCCAAGTTGGGAAAATTATCAGGCTATTGAAGGCGAGAATATTATTGAGTTAGATCCTGGCATGGCATTTGGGACAGGCACTCACCCAACAACACGTTTATCTTTACAAGCCTTAGAAATGGTCTTACGTGGAGGAGAGTATGTGTTAGATGTTGGGACTGGATCAGGTGTATTGAGTATTGCAGCTAAAGTTTTGGGTGCCGCTCGTGTAGAAGCGTTTGACTTGGATGAAAAAGCAACGCAGATTGCACGTGAAAATATTGCATTAAATCCTTTTGCACAAGATATTGTGGTACGTGAAAATGATTTGTTGTCAGGTATTAAGACACAAGCAGATGTGATTGTAGCCAATATTTTGGCTGAAATATTAGAACGTTTGATTGATGATGCGTGGGCAAATTTGAAAGATGGAGGATACTTTATTTTGGCGGGGATTATTCAATCTAAGCGAGATAGCTTAGTAGATAAATTGCGTGCTAAAGGATTTGAGATTGAACAAGAAAATAAAATCAAGGATTGGGTATCACTTATTTGCCTTAAACCAATAATAGAGTAAGAGGAGAATAGGTATGCAACGTTATTTTTTACAGGATATGCTAGATAAACAGTGTATTGTGTTTGAAGATGAACATTATCATCATATTGTTCGTGTTATGCGTATGAAAGTTGGCGATCGTGTCTATGTGGTATTGCCTGATGAAAGCACTGTTGTTGTTGAATTATCAGAAATAACAGAGAGTTGTGTTCGGACAAAGTGGATTGAAGATGTCTTAATATCATCTGAAATGCCTATTCAGGTAACAGTTGCCTTAGGTATTCCTAAGGGAGATAAGTTAGACTGGGTTGTACAAAAAACAACTGAATTAGGTGCATTTGCTATACAACCATTTGAAAGTGACTGGTCTGTTGTGAAGTGGGATTTTAAAAAGAAAGAAAAGAAAAAGGAAAGATTACAGAAAATTGCACGAGAAGCTGCCGAACAAAGTCATCGCTCACATGTGCCAATTGTACATGATGTGCTGTCTTTTCAAAAACTTTTACACACTTTTTCTCAATACACACATGTATTAGTTGCTTATGAAGAATCAGCTAAAACACAAGAAAAACAGCAATTTAGACAAATTATATCAACACTTAATCCTAAAGATAAAGTATTAATAATTTTTGGTTCTGAGGGAGGTCTGTCTGATTCAGAAATTAAACAATTGGTTGATAAGCAAGCGATATTGTGTGGATTAGGCCCCCGCATTATGCGAGCAGAAACTGCCCCCATGTATGTATTGGCGGCATGCTCGTATGAATTGGAGCTTCGTTAAAATACTATGATAAATCTATTCTTTTTATAAGAATTTTACTATAGACAGTCGTTTTCTTATTTTTGTGCTATAATAAGAGATAAATTTTAAGTCAATTTGGGTAATGTTAACCTGTTAAAAACTAATGACATAAGGAGTTTTATTATGAAATTAAATCGTTATATTGATCATACAAATTTGAAACCAGATGCTACACAAGAGAATATTGCTACATTGTGCCAAGAAGCAAAACAATATGAATTTATGTCTGTATGTGTACAACCTACTTGGGTAAGTTATGCCACAGAACAATTAAAAGATTCAATTGTTAAAGTTTGTACGGTTATTGGGTTTCCACATGGAGCAAATGACCCACGTGTTAAATCGTTTGAAACACAACAGGCTATTGAAAACGGAGCAGACGAAGTAGATATGGTTATCAACATTGGAGCTGTTAAGTCTGGAAATTGGGCATTGGTTAAAGAAGATATTCAAGGTGTTGTTGATGTTGCAAAAGAACATCATGTAGTGAGTAAAGTTATTTTAGAAACATGTTTGTTGACTGATGAAGAAAAAATAAAAGTCTGCCAAATTTGTAAAGAAGTTGGAGCAGATTTTGTTAAAACATCTACAGGTTTTTCAACAGGAGGAGCAAACGTTCATGATATTGCTTTGATGAGAGAGAGCGTAGGTCAAGATTTAGGTGTCAAAGCTAGTGGTGGTGTGCGTTCTAAAGAAGATGCATTAGCAATGATTGAGGCAGGTGCAAACCGTTTAGGTGCTTCAAGTGGTGTAGCGATTTGTCAAGGATTGGTTTCTCAAGAAGAATATTAATAACGGTTAAAGGAGATTGTTATGGAAAGTAGAAGAACAAGAGCGCAGCGTTTTAAGCAACAAAAACAAAAAAACACGGGATTTATTTATGTGTTAACGTGCTTACTTGCACTAATGGCAATACTATCTTCAGCTTATGTTGTATATGCCATGGTACGTTATAATATATTAAATTTTAGGTCACTAAATTATATTGTATACGGTGTTATTGCATTCGTTATTTTCCTGTTGCTGATTTTCATTTTTACAAAACGTGCAAAAAAAACAGCTTTGACGTTATCTTTGGTATTTGCTCTAATCTTTGGCTATACAGCATATTCTATTTTTAATGGATTAGGTGCATTTTCTAATTTATCAAAATCTACAAAGACAAAGACTGAAACGATGAGTGTTGTTGTACTAGCTAATAGTCCAATTAATGATGTTCATGATTTATCTGGACAAACTGTTCCAGCACCGACTAATATGGATAATGATAATATTCAATCTTTGCTGACTCATATCAAGGAAAAAACGAAAACAGAGTTATCTTTGGGACAAGTAGATTCTTATGCAAAAGCATATCAACAGTTGATTTCTGGCGAGGTAAAAGCTATGATTTTAAATAGTTCGTATGAAACGCTGCTTGAAAATGCAGATAAGGAATATGCTTCAAAGATCAAGAAAATTTATGAATATACTGTGACTAAGGAAGTTGTTCAAGACGAGAATAAAGTGAAAACAAGTTCAGACGGACGTGTGTTTAATGTGTATGTCAGTGGGATTGATACTTATGGAAGTATTTCAACGGTTTCACGTTCAGATGTGAATATTATTATGACGGTGAATACAAATACGAAGAAAGTATTGTTAACAACAACGCCACGTGATAGTTATGTGCGTATTGCAGACGGAGGAAACAACCAATACGATAAACTTACGCATGCAGGAATTTATGGTGTTGAAGCATCTGTGCATACATTAGAAAATCTATATGATATTAATTTAGATTATTATGCACGTATAAACTTTACATCATTTTTAAAATTAATTGATTTAGTTGGTGGAGTAGATGTTTATAATCCAGCAGACTTTACATCATCTGAGGGTGTGTATTTTGAGAGTGGAACAATCCATTTAGATTCAGATAGAGCCTTAGCATTTGTACGTGAACGCTATAACTTACCAAATGGCGATGCTGACAGGGCAGCAAATCAGCAAAAAGTCATTGCAGCCATTATTGGAAAACTTACACAACCAGGTAATTTGGTTAATATGAATTCTATTTTACAACAATTATCATCTTCTCTACAAACAAACATGCCATTTGAAACGATTATGTTATTAGCCAATGGACAATTAGATTCTGGTGGACAGTATAAAGTTGACAGTCAAGCACTGTTAACACATGGAACAATGGGCTTACCGTCTTATGCAATGCCAGGCTACGATTTATATATGGGTGTTGTTGATGATGATAGTTTAGCGAATGTTAAAGCGGCTGTTCAAAGTGTCATTAATGGAGAGTAATTTTAGTATATTGAAAATTAGTGAGAAGTGAGATGTAATCACGAGGTACTCTCGTGGATAAATAGTTGTTATTAAGATATAGGACTATTGACGCTGACAAAAACTGTATGGTATCAACACTTTCTTATGTGAGGGTATCATACAGTTTTAACGTTTTGTAAATATAAGCATGTATAAAATAATTGGTCATGTTGGCAGCCAGTACAATCAAACTGTTGACAAAGTAACAACGATGTTAGCAGTTTTTTTAATCGTTTTATATGTTAAGGTATAGGGATTATTGCAGTATGAGGCATTGTTCGTTTTCTATTGTTTGCTAGAATGCGTACAATAATGTATAAAATAATTTACATTAAAAATGGTATAATCAAGATAATAGTTTAGTAGATGGTGGTAAAAGATTAAATCGCAGAGGTAAATTGTGGTGTGCCAGTGCTTTAATGTAAACTCCATTTATAAATTTTTACCTGTTTTTATTTGTCCTAGGTGCTAAACAATTCATTTTCTTTTTATATCCAAATAATTGTACTGAAAAAATTAAACATCGTCTGAAGTGGTCTATCTAAAGTTGCGATAAATCAATGTTTATAGACGAAGATTTCCCAAAGTTTTTGTTATTTAGATACTTTTTCAGCCTTATTATAGTTGAATATGGTATATTTTAAACTGGATATTAATAGAATAAAGGGCTGGCTTTTTGCCAGCCCTTTATTCTATTAATGTGCATCGCCATTAAAAATAGAGTTTTTAACGATAACATAATCTACACGGCGTATAGCTTCTAAATCTTTACCTCCTGCATAAGAGATAGAAGATTGTAGGTCTTGTTGCATTTCAACTAATGTATCAATAATACTACCTTTGTAATGGACTAACATTTTTTTGCCCTCAACGTTTTTCTTTTCACCTTTTTGAAATTCTGAAGCACTACCGAAATATTCTTTCATTTGTTTGCCATCAATGGTTACTGTATGTCCTGGAGATTCCTCATGCCCAGCAAATAGGGAGCCTATCATGACCATGGTTGCTCCAAAGCGAATAGATTTTGCAATATCTCCATTTGTGCGAATACCACCGTCAGCAATTAAAGGCTTACGTGCAGCTTTTGCACACCAGCGCAATGCAGCTAGTTGCCAGCCACCAGTACCAAAACCTGTTTTAAGTTTTGTGATACATACTTTCCCAGGACCTATACCAACTTTAGTGGCATCAGCTCCTGCATTTTCTAGCTCACGAACAGCTTCGGGTGTGCCAACGTTTCCTGCAATCACAAATGTTGTTGGCAAATGTTTTTTAATATGTTGAATCATCTGAATAACAGCATTGGAATGTCCATGAGCAATATCAATTGTAATATAGTCCGGAATAGCCTGCTCTGCTTCTAATTGGCAAATAAACTCATATTCTTGAGGTTTAACGCCAACACTAATAGATGAGATAAGTTGTTTGTTTGCCATATATTTAATGAAAGGCAGTCGTGAGTCTTCATCAAAACGATGCATCACATAAAAATACCCTTCACGTGCTAAGGTTTCAGCTAATGTTTCATCAATAATGGTCTGCATATTTGCAGGGACAACGGGTAACTTAAATTGATGATTTCCTAACGTTACAGTTGTATCGCATTCTGATCGACTATTCACAATGCATTTGTTAGGAATTAACTGAATATCCTCGTAATCAAAAACAGTAACTTGTTCCATATTATCACTCCTCATTTCATGACTAGGGAAAAAGTATCCTCAGCTATCATACCATGTTTTAATGGGAATACAAAATAATTCAGTTTGAAAACAAAAAAAAGTAAGATAGTTTATCGTCTATCTTACTAAATGATTATAAACTTGTGCTATGCATAGGTTGTATGCGTGATTTAGGATTAATGAAGTGCAATGCATTACTTACAGCTGTCGGTGCTTCTCCAAGTCCAGTTGCGATTAAATCAATTTTGCCATCGTATGTACAACAATCGCCAATAGCATAAATCCCTGGAATAGATGTTTCTTGTTTTGTATTCACACAAATTTTATGACGGTTTAATGTGAGTCCCCAGTCTTTTAAATTGCCTATTGAGGAATGAAATCCATAATTGACAAACAAGCTATCTACAGGGATAGTGAGGGTGTCTGTTGTTCTTACTTTAGTTAATTCTAGATGTGTGAGAGTGTCACCTTTCCCAATTAGACGTGTTGGTAAATAAGGGGTGTAAACAGATACGCTAGAGTTATGTAGAGTTTGCACGCTATGCTCTAAGGCTCTAAATTCCTCACGGCGATGAATAAGAGTTATTGAACGAGTCGTTTTTTCAAAAGAAAGCGCCCAATCCACTGCTGAATCTCCACCGCCTAGTACAACAACATGTTGATTGGCAAATTGTTGTTGGTTTTGCACATGGTAATAAATGTTTTTAAAGGTGTGGATACCGTCCAAGTCTAATGTACGTGGTTTAAAGGCACCCAAACCCATGGCGATGATGACGGTTTTGCTGACATGAGAGGACGTTGATGTTTGTATGTTGAAAAAATTTTCTGATTGATGAATAGCTTCTACCGTTTCATTTAGACATACAGTTGTGTCAAATGGAGATAATTGCTGTTTTAGATACTCAATTAACTCTTGTCCACTAACATGCATGAAAGCAGGGACGTCCAAAATCGTCTTTTCAGGGTATAACATAGCCGGTTGCCCACCTAATTGATGTAAAGAATCAATAATCTTTACTTTGGCTTGTCTTAAATGTGCGTAAAACGCAGCAAATAGCCCGACAGGACCACCGCCTATAATTGTAATATCATATAAATCTGTCATATAGTAACTCCTTTTGATGAATAAGACTGCTGGCAAAACGGCACAACAGTCTTACTGAACATGTTTAATCTGTAAAATAAGCAAGAATGAGGGGTGAAATGTGTAGTCATTGAATACCACCCAAATAGGTACTGACGAATTAAAAATTGACACTAAATACGGAATAATAAAATATCTAAAATAATTGTGGAAATAATACCTGTAAATAATCCAGCAAACACTTCAGTAGGTTTATGCCCTAAATATTTTTTAATAATCATTTCTTTTAATTGTAAATCATCATTATCATCAGGGTCTTTGAAGTGTAGAGGAGAAATAACATGTGTTTTTTCTAATTCATGAATAAGGTGTTCAAGGACAATACCTTGTTCACCACTTTGTCTACGTACCCCCATGGCATCAAACATAATAATCACACCAAATGTAATAGCAATCGCTGCATAAGGAGATTCAATACCGTAGCGAATAGACACAGCAGTAATTAACGCACTAACAGCAGCCGAATGAGAGCTAGGCATTCCGCCAGTAGAAACGGCTAATTTTATAGACGCTCGATGACTTTTTGAAAAATAAGCAATAGGAATTTTAATAAGTTGAGCAACCAAAATAGCACTCAAAGAGGCAATTAGAGGGAAATTATGTATTATCAAAAGATAGACTCCTTTCATCATGTCATCACGCTAACATTATACCATGATGTTGTCAGTATTGCGATAAATAGCTTTGTGTATGTGAAAATATTAAATGGAAATGATAGAGAGTTGACAAGATAAGATGAAATGCAAGTGTGTGAAATTCATAAAAATAAGACTTAGGCACAGAAAAAACTAAAGAAAATAAAATTTTTGGCATGGTAAAGTCGTGGTAATGTATTGTCAGTGAAAAAAAGGATATAACCTCACATAAATAGACATAGCATGAGTTTATATTTTTGCAAGGTGCAATTTTTTTGAGTAGATATACAAGCAATATGTAAAAATGCATTTTTTAACAATACGCTTTTTTTTGTATGTGTTTTTTTGTATAATAGAAAAAGACAAGTCCGATGTAGGAGGCTTCTATGAAAAGTAAATTATTTATTGTTGGCGATGTGCATGGTGAGTATGATTTACTCAAAAAATTGTTGACATTATGGAATAAGGAAGAAGAACAACTGGTTTTTCTAGGCGATTTAGCGGATAGAGGACCAAAAAGTAAACAATGTTTTTTGTTGGTTAAACAACTGGTTGAAAATGAGCAAGCTATTTGTTTAAGTGGGAATCATGAAGATATTTTACTGAAATGGCTAGCAGAACCGCAAGACAATTTCGATTGGTACTTACGAAATGGTGGGCAGGCAACCCTTGAAAGTTTGTTATACCCAGGAGTAATGGAGGAGGAAAGCCCTCTTGATATGGCAAAACTTATTCAAGGAAGATTTGCTGAATTAATTGAATTTATTGAAGAATTACCACTGTATTATGAAACGGAGTACTGTATTTGCGTTCATGCAGGTGTTAATTTGGCTTTAGAGAATTGGAAAGATACATCACGTAGAGATTTTATTTGGATACGTGACCCATTTCATCAAGCAAAAAATACTTTAGATAAATACATTGTGTTTGGACACACACCAGTACAAAGTTTACACAGTAAACTAACGGATACACATCTATGGTATTCAGATAAAAAGATTGGCATAGATGGCGGTGCGGTATATCATGGTGCATTACACGGTGTAGTATTATCGGAAAATGGGATTGAAGCAGATTATCAAGTGATGCACCCACAACACCGTTGGGAATAATGTGAAGAATAAATGAAAGAGAGTAATGAAAATGAATACAGTTGAAGAATTTGAACAACAAGAAGTAGACACGCATGCCAAAGAGGCGTTGCGTTTAACACTCAAACAGTTGCCACAATATAAAGAAAAGCAAGTAGGTAGTGTCCTAGATTTATTGTCTAGTGGGAATACAATCCCGTTTATTGCACGCTACCGTAAGGAAATGACAGGTTCTTTAGATGAGGTGCAAATTCGTGAGATTTCTGAAACATTTGCTTATTTGGAGAATTTAACTAAACGTAAAGAAGAAGTTATTCGTTTGATTGATGAACAAGGAAAGTTAACTCCGGATTTACACAAAGCTATTTTGGAAGCTGACAAGATGCAACAAGTGGAAGATTTATATCGTCCGTTTAAACAAAAAAGACGAACAAAAGCAACAATTGCCAAAGAAAAAGGACTAGAACCTCTGGCACTTTGGTTGTTTGAAGGGCAAGAGCAAGCAGATGTTTTACAAGAAGCATCAAAATATGTATCAGAAGAACATCAGATTTTAACGGAAACGGATGCTTTGCAAGGAGCGCATGAAATTTTAGCAGAAATGATTGGAGATGTTGCACAATACCGTGAATGGATTCGCCAGTATACTCGAAAAAATGGGCAGTTGGTTGTTCAAGAAAAAGATGTGCAAAAAGATGAAAAACATGTTTACGAAATGTATTATGATTTTTCAGAGGCAGTTGAGCATATTAAACCTCATAGAATACTAGCCATTAATCGTGGAGAAAATGAAGGAGTATTGAAAGTTGCTATTCAAATAGATGAGCAAGCGATATTTCAGTACTTGGCTAAACAATTACATGTAAATTCTACATTTTCTAGTGCAATGTACGTGAGTGCAGCTTATGAGGATAGTTATAAACGGTTTATTGCACCAAGTATTGAGCGAGAACTTAGACGTGAATTAACGGAAAAAGCTGATGAACAAGCCATTGCAGTATTTGGAGATAATTTAAAACATTTATTATTGCAACCACCAATGAAAGACAGTATTGTGTTAGGTTTGGATCCGGCTTATCGTACAGGGTGTAAACTAGCCGTTGTAGATGAAACGGGACGTGTTTTAGATAAAGGTGTGATTTATCCACATAAACCAGCTCCTGAACATAAAAGAAAGAGTGCCGGCGACTTATTAAAACAACTCATAGAAAAATATCAAGTCAATATTGTTGCCATTGGAAATGGAACGGCAAGTCGAGAATCTGAACAATTTGTGGCAGAACAATTAAAAAATTTGGAGCGTACAGTATATTATGTGATTGTTAATGAAGCCGGTGCGTCCGTTTATTCTGCTAGTGATATTGCTCGTCAAGAATTTCCAGACTTTCAAGTTGAGGAACGGAGTGCAGTCAGCATTGCACGCCGTTTACAAGATCCTTTAGCAGAACTTGTTAAAATAGATCCTAAATCGGTTGGTGTTGGGCAATACCAGCATGATGTGTCACAAAAAGCATTGACAAGTCAGCTAGATTTTGTAGTTGAAACAGTTGTTAACCAAGTGGGCGTTAACTTAAATACAGCCAGTGCAACCCTTTTACAACATGTTTCTGGAATGAACAAGACGATTGCAAATAATATTGTGACGTACCGCAATGAACATGGCATGTTTACAAACCGTATGGAATTAAAAAAAGTGCCTCGTTTAGGACCGAAAGCATTTGAACAAGCTATAGGCTTTTTAAGAATTATTAATGGGACTAACGTGTTGGATAATACGGCTATTCACCCAGAAAGTTATGCTGAAACGCTCCAATTATTGCAAGTGGCAAATATAACCGTAGATGAGTTGGGAAGTGAGGAGGCAAACCAAAAATTAAGCGGATTAACGCTTGAAAAGGCAAAGGCTTTGACCCACTTAGGTGAGCAAACCATTCAAGATATATTGGAAGCCTTGGAAAAACCGGGGAGAGATGTTCGAGAAAGCATATCTTCACCGTTATTACGCCAAGATGTTTTAAGTATGGAAGATTTAAAAGTAGGCATGGAATTACAAGGAACGGTGCGAAATGTAGTCGATTTTGGTGCATTTGTTGATATTGGTGTTAAGCAAGATGGCTTAGTTCATTTATCAAAAATGAGTAAAAAATTTGTCCGTCTGGCAAGTGACATCGTTTCTGTTGGCGATATTGTGACCGTTTGGATTGAACAAGTTGATTTAGAGAAGAAAAGAATTGCATTAACTATGGTTGGTCCTCATGAACGATGAACAACTTCAGCAACTTGTTGAACAGATTTCTCTGGAATGGTTTAAACGTCCTTTTTTACATCGAGCTTTTTTCAATCGGCGTTTAAAAACAACAGGAGGACGTTACCATATAAAGACGCATCATATTGATGTTAATAAAAAAGTTTTGGATAGATTTGGCATAGACGAACTAGTTGGGGTTATCAAACATGAATTGTGCCATTATCATTTACATCTTCAACATAAAGGGTATCGTCATCAAGATAAGGACTTTAAAGTATTACTAAAGCAAGTGGGTGGCAGTCGATACGTCAAAAACGTTGATGATAATGTATTGTTTCACGTCTATCAATGCACCTGTTGTGAATGTTTAGTATTTAGAAAACGAAAAATAGAGATAAAATATTATAGATGTGCAAACTGTTTATCAGCATTAGTATATGTTGGTAGGCACAAGCGAGAAGATTTTGCATAGTTGATAACTAATGGAATGCATCAGAGAAATAGTGAGATGTTGAATTACTGTTTTAGGGAAACGAACAGAGCAAGATAAGACAAAACTTTGAAAAAAATTAAAATAGATAATATTAGGTGCATATTAAATGGGCTAGACAAAATCTATCAATAAATTTAAACGACTTTAAATCAAGGAATGACGCACCTTGACTTAAAGCCGTTTTTTGAAATATTTATTGTACACCCGATATTTTAAGACAGGGAAAAAACAAGCGTTGTCTGAAGTGGTATGTTTAAAACGGTTGAGAGTGAGCAAAAACTAAAATTTTAGTCTTTTGATGAACATTTAAAAAATTGAAAACAGCTTAGAACTAACGTTTCTGATGACGTCATGATAAGCTGTTTTTTTATTTTTAAGACTTCTTTATCAGTTCCGTTGTGTTATTCGGAAAGTGTTTTTCTAAATAACTTCTTTATTTAAATCTGAAATTATAGACATTTATAGGGTATTTACTATACGTATGGTTTATAGATTTACACCATCAGACTAATAATACCTATTATCAGTTTGTACACTGATAAATAACACCGTTAAAGTGATTGTTTTGGAACTCTAGTTTGTTTAAAAACGTGTCAATCCACCAAGAACACCCGTATCTCCATTTGTGTTAATGTTGGAAAGAGAAGCGATATGTTTTTTTGTGCAGTTAACGTCATTAAATGATCATATTCATGGCGGTTGATACGCGTTAATAATCGTTTAACATTGAGGCGACTAGCCATTTCAAGATTTTTATCACGTCTTAAATCAGAAATAATTTCTGCTACTGTTGTAAGTTAGTTTGTAGCAGGCTAGTGTTTGTTGTAAACGATTGTTCTAAAGCGATTAGATGTGTTAAAACTTCTTGTTTCCACATCGCTTCCACATCTTTTTGAGTGGTATGGTCTTTTTTGGAGAAAAGTTTTTTAAGAAATTTTATCATGGTTGACCACGTCCTAGATGAGTATTATCAACAGGCTCTAAAGTAGGATAAGAATTACTGTTAAGGTTGTTTTTTGATGTGAAGATGTATCTGAAAAGACAGAAAGGTTTTTAAACATTGGTACTAATCGGCATAGAGTATACAGTACACAAACAACTGTTTTTTTAAAATATTCCTCCTTGTTATTATATTAACAAGTGTATATTGGTTACATCGTGACGTCAACACCATTTTAAAGCATGATAACTATTTTTTATTGTACAATTCTGTCGACATTGAAAATATGGTTGTTTACTATATTTCATTCGCTAATAAACTAGAAAAGTAGCTTTTAGAACGAGATAAAAAATAGCTTTTCCATACTAATCAAATAGATACAAAAAAGATGTCAAAACGATTAAATATGTAACAAATATGTAACAAAGCCCTTTTTATGTAACAAAGTGGTTAAGAAAAGATGAAAGAAAGCGATTTACTATTTGTAAAGTGGAGACGGAGTGCTAGTATATGCCCAGGGTTTTGCTAGATGTTGCTATAGCATGCCTAGGGAAGAAAAAGGGAAAGGTGCAACGATACAAGGATGGAGAACATTTTATGAATAAAAAACAATTAACAAAAATAATGGGGATAGCCCTATTTATGACACTTATTAGCAACACGTTATTAACGACTGCAGTATCTGCTCGGGAAACGTGGATACCAAGAAGTGTTGCTCAAATTAAATCAGATTTAATAAGTGATGAATCAGGTTTAAATGCATACACAATACAATGGGGAGATACGTTATATGCGATTTCATTAGCTACAGATATGTCAATAGAACATCTTGCAAAAGTAAATAATATTGAAAATATTCGCCTAATTCATACGGGGAATACCATTTATTTCAATGAGGATAAAACAGTCATTACAGTGGCTAGCCAAGAGGAAAAAGGTGTATTGGTACAAAGTTTCAATGTCGTAGATGGACATGAAGTGCCTACACCAAAGCAAACTATTGAAAAAATTGAGCAAGAAAAGCAACCTCAACATGTGCAGGTACTTCAGGAGGAAACACGTGAAGAAATAAAAGACGTAACTTCTCAAGAGGAAACACAACAATCTGTTGAAGAAATTACGGCGGTTGTGTCCTTGCCAGCTATAAGTTCGACTAGCCCTCATTTGTATGCATTAAGTGAATTTATGTATAGTGGAATCATTTATTGGAGCCAGTATAAATTCACATATTATTCACAATCTGTCTTGCCTGGAGGAGGATTAGTTATTCCAGGTAGACATGTTAACGAAAATGGCTATGTTGTAGACGGAGATGGTTATATCGTACTGGCTAATAGTGCACCTCTAGGAACCGTTATAGATACACCATTTGGTGCTAAAGGAAAAGTGTACGATAGAGGAACATCAGGAAATCATTTTGATGTGTATATTCGTTAATATTTCAAAATAATCAAAGAACCAGTAAATGTCTTAACAGCCTAAGACAGTTTACTGGTTTTTAAGTATGCACAGAAAATAAGCAATGACATGATAAAAATGGCTATCTTTAAATAAAAGGATTGCCGTTTTTTATTTTTAACATGTTTTATATGAGTGAACGTGAGTAGGAGTAGATGCTGTTGACTCTTTCAAGTGCCGTTAAATAGGAATAGTGGGTCTTGGAGAACAGTCTTAAAAATAGCTTATAATGACGTCATCAGAAACGTTGATTCTAAGCTGTTTTCAATTGTTCACATGTTAATCGAAAGGCTAAAACTTTAGTTTTTTATTGGTTCGTTTATACGATAATTAGAGTATATACACTAATATACTCTATGTTCATTTTTTATAAGAAAAAAAGTATGATATAAACATGGAAATCGGTTGCAAAGTTGTGTACGTTAAGAATAAAAAGGCGTATAATCAGGATATAACGTTAGGGGAAACGTAGATTTAGATGACAAAAAAAGGAGGTTCTAGCAATGAGGATATGGCGAGTATGCATTGGGTTAACTGGATATACATGAGTATATGATGGAATAGCTGTATTTTACATAATATATAAGTAATAGTTAGGAGAAATATGTATGGGATATAAAACACTGAAAAAATGGTTAAGCATTAGCTTAATATGGGTAGGCTTTTTATTGCCTAGCTTTTCTGGTCAAACAGTTGTACAAGCATTTGATAGAATCTCAGGCACAAAACAAGAGATTGCTCGTGAACTGATTCATGCCTTGAAAAAAGAAACTAAAGTAGAAGACGATATCACAATCACAACGAAACTGTCTGCTGCTACAGAACAGGGGATTTTAAGTAGCCACCTAGTACTGTATAAGGCAACTGGACAAATGATAATGGGCATTGCCTTGGAAACGGACCAAGGGCATGATTCAGAACTATATCAAGTTTATGTCCATCAAAGTGATGACAATCAAGAGAAAGTACATGTCACACTAGTCAATATTAGTACACAAGACACATATGCTACAGAATATACTAAACCTCGTCAGTCTGCAACTGCATTTAGACGTGTTGGCATATTAAGTGAACAAGATCAAATTGGTTTTGGAGGTGGCGGAGGTGGTGGCGGAATAGCCTTTGATTTGCTAGGGTGGTTAGTGAGTATCATCAAATGGACTCCTGAGTATAGTATGCCTAGTATGTCGTCTAAAACCTCATCAGGAATAAACTCAGTGACACGTGCACAAGTGAGTTATGTAGAAGATGCTTTAGATGCGGATATGGAAATTTTAAGACTCCAGAAAAGTAAATCGACTCCAGTAGTGAGTCCACAGGAGTACCGTCCAAGCTACATTAGCTCAATTGGAGCAACAGCACCTGTTGTGTCAATACCAATAGCTGAACACATTACAGTAACTAAAGGTATGACACTGTTTAGTATCGCTAGAGCTAATCAAACGAGTGTTTCAGAATTAAAACGGATTAATGGATTGACGTCTGATTTAATCGTGATTGGGCAAATCATTCGGACACGTGATACCACATCTCATGTGACTAGATATGAACAAACCATTACTGTCCAAGCTGGGCAAACATTATGGCGGATAGCCACTCAACATGGACTAAGTGTTGAAGCGTTAAAACAGGCAAATGGGTTAACGAGTGATACTATTTATGTTGGGCAACAGCTGCGTATACCGACAAAAGTAACTCCGAGTGTTTCAAGTTCGAGTCAAGTTGTGCCAACGCCAAGTGAGACTAAACCCGTTAGCACACCAAAAAGTGTGACAGTTCAGCCGGGCGACACATTATGGGGAATCTCACATCGCAATGGTGTCACAGTAGATGAACTAAAACAAGCAAATGGGTTAACGAGTGATACTATTTATATTGGACAACAGCTCCGTATACCAACAAAAGTAGCTCCGAGTGTGTCAAGTTCGAGTCAAGTTGTGCCAACGCCAAGTGAGGCTAAACCCGTTAGCACACCAAAAAGTGTAACAGTTCAACCGGGTGACACATTATGGGGAATCTCACATCGCAATGGTGTCACAGTAGATGAGCTAAAACAAGTAAATGGGTTAACAAGTGATACTATCTATGTTGGGCAACAGCTGCGTATACCGACAAAAGTAACTCCGAGTGTGTCAAGTCCGAGTCAAGTTGTGCCAACGCCAAGTGAGGCTAAACCCGTTAGCACACCAAAAAGTGTGACAGTTCAACCGGGTGACACATTATGGAGAATCTCACATCGCAATGGTATAACAGTAGATGAGCTAAAACAAGCAAATGGGTTAACGAGTGATACTATCTATGTTGGACAACAGCTCCGTATACCGACAAAAGTAACTCCGAGTGTGTCAAGTCCGAGTCAAGTTGTGCCAACGCCAAGTGAGGCTAAACCCGTTAGCACACCAAAAAGTGTGACAGTTCAACCGAGTGACACATTATGGAGAATCTCACATCGCAATGGTGTAACAGTAGATGAGCTAAAACAAGCAAATGGGTTAACAAGTGATACTATCTATGTTGGACAAACATTAGTGATTCCACAATCTGTTCCATCGTCTATTTCGGCAGCAAATGCTCAAGATAAAGAGGACGCTAAGGATAATGTCAAAACAGATACTCAAGTTGTTAGTCAAACAGGAGAATGTCAGCCTAAGCCAGAAGATTTAGGACCTCATGTCACTTTAGGTTATTTAGACGATTTACCCGAAAATGTACAAAAAGCGTTTAGAGGATATGAGTCTGTCAAGTGGAGAGGGAATTTTAAAGGACAGAAAAATACTAAAGCAGGGGGAAATTATGAAAATAATGATAAAGAACTACCGACTATAGATGCTTGTGGAAAGCACATTGAATATAAGAAATTTGATATCAATGAGAAAATAGAAGGTCAAGGAAGAGATGCGGAAAGATTTATTGTTGGAAGTGATGGAAGTGTTTATTACACCAAAGACCATTATAAAAATTTTATAAAAATTAAGTAAGGCAGGTTTTAGAAATGAGTAGCGTAAAAAATGAAGTTATACAAATAAATGAAAATGAGTTAAAGGAAAAACTGTTAAATGTTAACAAAGAAAATACGACTATTGTTGAATTAGACGGCAGAAATATTCAAGATAAATTTATCTTTATTGATGAAATGCGTGAGAAATTTAAACTGCAAGATAGTCATAGATATCGTCGTATGTCAAGAGAGGGGGTTGAAACAATAAGTTGGGATGCCTTCGATGATAGGATGACAGAATTAAGTGGCTTTCCAGATGAGATGAATTTTGTACTAATTATTTATCATTTTAGTGAGTTTTTGAAAAAGGATATTGAAAGCAGAGAAACAGCATTATATTTTTTGAGAAAAACGGCACATTACTGGGAAGAGGAAGTGTTAAAAGTAGCTATTGGTTGGGACACTAAAGCATTTAATGTTTACTTAGTTGATTAAATTTGTTTATAAGAGAGTGACTAGGTCACTCTCTTATAAACATAAACTAAAGGAGAATATATGAGCAGCATAAAAAATGAAGTTATACAAATAAATGAAAATGAGTTAAAGGAAAAATTGTTAAATGTTAATAAAGAAAATACGACTATTGTTGAATTAGATGGCAGAAATATTCAAGATAAATTTATCTACATTGATGAAATGCGTGAGAAGTTTAAACTTCCAGATAGACATAGATATCGTATGTCAAGAGAGGGGGGAGAAACAATAAATTGGAATGCTTTTGATGATAGAATGACGGAATTAAGTTGGTTTCCAGATGATATGAATTTTGTACTAATCATTTATCATTTTCATGAATTTTTAAAAAATGATTTAGCAAGTAAAAATATAGTCTTGGATGTGTTTAAAGATATTGCATACTTTTGGGAAGAGGAAGTGTTAACAATAACTGTTGGTGGGAAAACTAGAGGATTTAGTGTTTATTTAGTTGACTAAATCTGTTTATACAAGAGTGACTAGGTCACTCTTGTATAAACATAAGCTAAAGGAGAAAATATGAGCAGCATAAAAAACGAAATGATACATATAACAAAAAATGAATTAAAAGAAAAATTAATACATATTAACAAAGAAAATACGACTATTGTTGAATTAGACGGCAGAAATATCCAAGATAAGTTTAGCTACATTGATGAAATGCGTGAGAAATTTAAACTGCAAGATAGTCATAGATATCGTGATATGTCAATTGAAGGAGTTGAAACGATAAATTGGGATGCCTTCGATGATAGGATGACGGAATTAAGTGGTTTTCCAGATGATATGGGTTTTGTATTAATTATTTATCATTTTTATGAATTTCTAAAAGATGATTTAGAGAATAAACAGAGAATATTGAGAATATTCAATAATACTTTATATTTTTGGGAAGAGGAAGTGTTAACAGTAGCTGTTGAATGGAAAACTAAAGCATTTAACATTTATTTAGTTGATTAAATATTTCAACCTAAATATATCTATTTTACAATAATATGTGGTAGGTGAAAATATAAAATATAAATGTACTTTGCTATACTGATTAACATTGAATATTTTTACTATTTACAATAAGTAATGACATATTGTGAAAAGGAATGTGTTGAATAGAATGAGGGACTGAAAAAAATCTTAACAATAAAAAACAGCTTATAATGACGTCAGCAGAAATGTTGATTCTAAGCTGTTTTCAATTTTTTAAATGTTAATCGAAAGGCTAAAATTTTATTTTTTCCCAGTCCCTTTGTATACCGTTTCCCCAGTATTAAATCGAGGGGAAGGTGTGTAAATTCGGACTAGTTGGACATGTAAGCAGTGGAATGGGATAGAGTAGACATTTAGAGAGGAATATTCTGTGTTTATGTTAAAAGGTAGTATATTTTTTTGACATAGTAGAGATTAAGGAGAGCATATCAAAAAAACTTAGTGAAATGTTTTGAAAATATAAGGTATGAATAAGGGGTATCTAGGACAATTCGTGAAAAAAATAATAAAAAGCCGTCCCATTGACCGTATGCCTATAGCGTGTTATCATGTGAGCATACCGAAAAAATTGAGTAATTGAAAATTGAATATTCAGCATAGAATATGAATGAGGTGTCATAATGAAGCGATTTATGTTAGCTGGTGTTAGTAGTGGTGTTGGAAAAACAACTTTAACGTTAGGTGTTTTGAAAGCACTTGTTAAACGAGGATTGTCTGTGCAAGCGTATAAGGTAGGACCTGATTATATTGATACGGCGTACCATACACGAGTTGTTGGCAGAGCCTCGCGCAACATTGATACATTTATGATTCCTGATGATAAACATTTACGATGGTCTTTTGAACAAGCTGTTCAAGGTGTAGATGTGGCAGTTGTTGAGGGTGTTATGGGATTATATGACGGATTAGGAACGGATAAAGATTGTGCAAGTTCCTCATCTGTTGCTAAAAAGTTAAATATTCCTGTGGTACTTATTGTTGATGGCAAGGCAACGTCTACATCAGCTGCGGCTATTGTAAAAGGGTTTGTAGAATTTGACAACGAGGTTGAATTTGCAGGCGTAATTATAAACCGTGTAGCTTCTAAAAATCACTATGAACTGATAAAAGGAGCGATTGAGAGATATACAGATGTTCCTGTTTTGGGGTATTTGCCTAAAAATATATCCGTTGAAATGCCTTCTCGTCATTTAGGGTTGGTTCCAGATGTAGAAATGGACGGATTAGCTGAGAAGTTTGATACATTAGGTGAATTAGCTGAACAGTACATTGATTTAGATAAATTGTTATCTCTTTGTGAGGCTACAGAAAATCTTATAGAAAGTCCTTTAATTGTAAAAGATTACAGTGACTTGACGATTGCTTACGCATTGGATGATGCTTTCCATTTTTATTATAAAGACAACTTAGATTATTTAGAGCAACTAGGTGTAACATTAGTTCCATTTAGTCCTTTAAAGGATGCCAGTTTACCTAAAGCAGATGGTTACTACATTGGTGGAGGGTTTCCAGAAATTTATGCAAAAGAGCTTGAAGAGAATGTGTGTATGCGTCAAGCAATAAAGAATGCTCATGATATAAATAAACCAATTTATGCAGAGTGTGGTGGATTGATGTATTTAGGCGATACACTAGAGGTGTCTGATAACGTGTATCACATGACAGGCGTGTTATCTGGAAAAAGTGTGATGACGGAAAGGCTAAAGAACTTTGGCTATTGTTATGCGACAAGTGTTGATCATACATTATTTGGTGTGCCAGGGACAGTGATTAGAGGACATGAGTTTCATCACTCTGTTTTTGATACAGAATTGCCTACAACGTTTCAATTAGAAAAGAAAAGAGATAATCAAGTCGTTTCTACGTGGACAGGTGGCTATCAAGTAGGAAACACACTAGCAAGTTATTTGCATATTCATTTCTACCAAAATGAAGAGCTTGTGTTTGCATGGTTAAATCGTTTGAGAGAGGCGAAACAATCATGATAGGTATTATTGCTATTTTAATCGCTTTTGTTTTGGATTTATGTATAGGGGATCCATATAGTTGGCCGCATCCTGTTAAGGCAATAGGGCATTATATTACGTTGTTTTTAAAACTGAAAGAAAAATGGAAAATCAATCCGTATATCATCGGAATTATATTATGGTTAACAACTGTAGGATTAACAGTTGGAATAAGTGCATTAGTATTACATATTGGTGCAACAGTTCATCCAATTTTATATTGGATATTATGGGTATATATGGCTTATACGAGTTTAGCAACACGTAGTTTAGCGTATGAAGCCAAAAAGGTTTATCAAAAATTGACGCAAGGCACGCTTGATGAGGCAAGGACACAAGTTGGCATGATTGTCGGAAGAGAAACAGCACAGTTGAGCAAAGAGGAGATTTGCAAAGCAACTATCGAAACGGTTGCTGAAAATGCAAGTGACGGAGTGATTGGGCCGTTGATGTGTTTGTTTATTGGAGGCCCTATTTTAGCAATGGGATACAAAGCGATTAATACGCTTGATTCAATGGTTGGCTACAAACATGAAAGATATTATAAAATTGGATTTACATCTGCCAAAATAGACGATATTGTCAATTTAGTACCAGCAAGAGTAACGTTTGTGATGCTACTCCTAGCAACACATGTTTTGCAGTATGACGTTAAACAGGTTGCACGTTTAGCTTGGCGAGATAGATATAATCATGCTAGTCCTAATAGTGCCTTTCCTGAATCTGTAGTTGCTGCAGCACTACGTATACAATTAGGTGGAGTACACGTGTATCATGGTGAGTTAGTTGAAAAACAAACCATTGGAGACAATTCTAGACAAGTTGATACAATTGATATTATGCATACTGTGACCATGTTATATATAGCTACGTGTTTAAGCGTCATATTAGGCTCAATAGTGAGTTTAGTCATACATACTATACAATAGGAGAAAAGAAGATGTCATATATTAAAAATCCTTCTTCAATCGAAGAAAAAAGTTTTAAAATTATTCAATCTGTAATTGATGAGGAGCATGCAGGATATACATTTAATACAGAAATGGAAGAATCCATTATTAAACGTGCTATTCATACATCAGGTGATTTCGATTATTTGTATAATTTAAGATTTACACACGATGTTGTCAATAAAATTGTTGATGTTTTAGTACAAGGTGGAACAATTTTCACAGACTCTACAATTACATTGAATGGAATCAATAAACGTGTATTGGACCAAATGGGTGTGAAGTACAAATGCTTAATTGATGATGAAGATGTCATCAAATTAGCTGAGGAAAAAGGGATTACGCGTTCAATGGCAGCTGTTGAATACGCTGTAAAAGAAGAAGGCCCAAAAATCTTCGCTTTTGGTGGAGCACCAAGTGCTTTATTAAGATTATTAGAAATGATTGAGCATAAAGAAGCTGAAGTTGATGCGATTATTGGTGTACCAGTAGGGTTTATTGGTATTGAAGAATGTAAACAAGTTTTATTTGAAAGTGATGTTCCTGCGATTGTAACATTGGGACGTAAAGGTGGAAGTACAATTGTTGTAGGCATTATTAATGCAATTATTTATCAATTGAAGCATGTTGCAACAGATGATTATATTCGTTATTCAACGCCTACTCAAAAATAACAACCTAGTTAGAAAGAAGTGATATTGGTATGACATACATGAAAAATGCTGGAGATATAGAAACAGCGAGTTTTGAAAAAATTCAAGAAATTATTGATGCAGAGCATCCAGATATTGTGTTTAATAACTCAATTGAAGAAGCTGTTTTAAAACGTGTTGTGTTTGCGATTGCTGATTTTGATTATTTATACAATATTAAATTTTCACATGATGTGATTGATAAAATTGTGCATGTAATCAAAAATAAAGGCACGATTTTTACAGATACAACAATGGTTATTGGTGGATTTAACAAACGCCTTTTAGACGATATGGGTGTCAAATATAGATGTTTAGTTAATGAACCTGAAATATTCAAAGAAGCCAAAGAAAAAGGGATTACACGTTCAATGGCAGCCGTTGAATATTCAGCTAAAGTGGAAGGCCCTAAAGTGTTTGTATTTGGGAATGCTCCAACATCTATTTTTAAAGTATTAGAAATGGTAGAAGAGGGGCAATTACAACCTGATGCAGTTATTGGTGTACCAGTAGGGTTTGTTGGGGCTGCTGAATCAAAATTGGCATTGCATGAAAGCAATATTCCGTCAATTTCAGCTTTAGGACGTAAAGGGGGCAGTACAGTTGCTGCTGCGATTGTGAATGCTATTTTATATCAATTATGTCCGCAAACAGATGATTATTCTCGCTATATTATTCCAGAAAGTCAAGCCTAATTAAGACAGGGGGCATGACATTGGAAGAATATACTTATGTAAACGGCAAGAAGATGCGTCGTGGATACACGACAGGAACTTGTGCAACTGCAGCAGCAGTTGCAGCCGTTAGAATGATTTTAAATCAAGAGGAAGAAGAAAAGGTTACTGTTAAAACTGCCTCTGGTGTAGAATTAACTCTTGATGTTCAAGAAGCGTCTTTTTCTGAATTAGAAGCCACTGCAGCTATTATTAAAGATGGTGGGGATGATGCCGATGCAACACATGGCATGTTGATTTATACAACCGTTACCTTGTTACCAGAACAGACGGAAATTAGTATTGATGGTGGACGTGGAATAGGACGTGTGACACAAAAAGGACTAGCAAATCCTATCGGCATGGCAGCTATTAATCCAACACCTAGACGTATGATTGAACAATCTGTTAGAGAGTTGATTGGAGATAATTGTGGTGCTAAGGTAATTGTGTGGGCACCAGAAGGAGAAGATAGAGCGTTACTCACGTATAATCCTCGTTTGGGTATTGTTGGAGGAATTTCTATTTTAGGCACAACAGGCATTGTTAATCCAATGTCAGAGGATAGCTGGAAAGCAGCCATTACGATTGAATTATCTATGCGTTATGATCAAGGATACCGTTCAGTCGTGTTAGCACCGGGCAATATTGGTGAAGATTTTGCAACAAATACAATTGGGATTGCCAAACACCGTATTGTCAATATGAGTAATTTTATTGGGCATGTTTTAAAAGAAGTTCAACGTATAGGATTTACAAAAGTGCTTATCGTAGGTCATTTAGGAAAGCTAGTTAAAGTGGCGGGAGGTATTTTTTCAACACACAGTAAAGATGCCGATGCACGTATGGAAATTTTAGTGGCTAATTTAGCGTTAATGGGAGCACCGTTGGAATTGTTACAACAAGTTAATGGGTGTTTAACGACTGAATCGGCAGGAGAGTTAATTGAACAAAATGGCTATGACGAACTGTATACCATTATTGCCAATAAAATTAAATTACGTAGTGAAAAATTATTAAAATATAGACAACCTCAAGTTGAAGTGGATGTGGCATTGTTTTCATCTGAAAAATATTTAGCCTCTACCAAAACCCTCGAGGAAATTAAGGAGGAATGGGCATGATATATGTCATTGGCATTGGGCCAGGAGATGTTAAATATGGGTTACGTGGGAATGATGATGTTATGGAAAAGGCATGTGCAATTATTGGTGCACAACGTCAAATTGAAAGTGTTCCAGAAAAATTTCATCATAAAGGTGTGATTGCACCAAAAAAACTTGGAGATTTGGAAACATTAATTCGTTCGTATGATGTAAACCAAGATGAATTGGTGCTGTTAGCTTCAGGCGATCCGTTTATTTATGGGTTAGGAAAATGGTTGAGTCAAAAATTTGCCGGTTGTGTCCAAGTAATGCCGGGCATTAGTTCTATGCAATATATGGCAAGTAAAATTGCTTTACCGATGAATGATGCATTTTTGACAAGTAGTCATGCTAAAACCCCAAACTTTGATTTAATTATGTCATTAGATAAAGTGTTTATGGTTACTGATGAGCAAATTGGACCATATCAAATTGCTCAAGAAATTATACGTCGAGGCTTGAAACGCACAGTGTATATTGGCGAGAATTTAAGCTATCCTGATGAGCGAATTAGTCAATTAGAGGCAAGTGAAGTAGAGAATAGACAATATGAAATGAATGTGGTGGTGATTGTAAATGAAGGATAATGAGTTTATTAGAGTAGAAAAAGTTCCAATGACTAAAGAAGAAGTCCGTGCTATTAGTTTAGACAAACTAGGTTTGCATCAAGCAAAAAATATGTTAGATGTTGGTTCAGGTACAGGTAGTGTAAGTTTACAAGCAGCGATTACGTATCCTAATTTAAAGATAACAGCAATTGAACGGAGTGAAGATGCTGTAGGTGCTATGCAACAAAATATCGAGCATTTCAACTTATCGAATATCGAGTTAATTAAAGGGTATGCACCGATTGAGTTGAACGAAACCTTTGATGCCATTTTTGTTGGTGGAACAGGAGGTAATTTAGAAGATATTGTCAATTGGTGTGATGAACATTTATTACCTGGTGGACGCATGGTATTTAACTTTATCTTACTAGAAAATGCTTTAGAGGCAGCTCCTTTATTGGAAAATCTAGGCTGGGGTGAGTTAGATATGATTACTGTTCAAGCTGGTCGTTGGACAAAATTAGGAAAAGGACATTACTTTAAACCACAAAATCCAACAATTATTATAACGTGTGAGAAACCATTATAAAGTGATAAGGAGAGGAAAATCATGACTAAAGTGCATTTTGTAGGTGCTGGACCGGGAGATGTTGAATTAATCACATTGAAAGGCTATAAACTGTTGGCTGATGCTGATATTGTCATTTATGCAGGTTCATTAATTAATACAGATTTATTGCAATATTGTAAAGAGGGAGTTGAATTACACAATAGTGCAAGCATGCATTTAACTGAAATTGTAGATGTTATGGAACGTGGTGTCAAAGAGAATAAAGAAGTTGTACGTTTGCAAACAGGGGATTTTTCAATTTATGGTTCAATTCGTGAGCAAATTGAAGAAATGACAAAGCGACATATCGAGTTTGATTGTACACCAGGAGTTAGTTCATTTTTAGGTGCTGCATCAAGTTTAGGTGTTGAATACACTGTACCAGAAGTATCTCAAAGTGTGATTGTTACACGTATGGCAGGGCGTACTCCAGTTCCAGATCGTGAATCATTACGTAGTTATGCACAACATCAAACCTCTATGGCCATCTTCTTGTCAGTACATGGTATTGAGGCAGTTGTAGAGGAATTAATCGCAGGTGGATACCCTGCAACAACGCCAGCAGCAGTCATTTATAAGGCAACTTGGCCAGAAGAGAAAAAAGTATTTGGAACATTAGAAACTATTGCTGAACGTGTGAGAGAAGCACAAATTACAAAGACAGCACTTATTTTAGTTGGTGACTTTTTAGGCGAGGAATTCCATTATTCTAAATTATATCATGCAGGTTTCTCTCATGAATATAGAACACAGGTGGAGTCAAATGACTAATAGTCCTAATATTGCTATTGTAGCATTAACAGAGTATGGAAAGCAGACTGCTTTAACGCTGAAAAGCAGATTGAACGAAGCAAGATGTACAGTTTATACGACAGCTAAAATTGCAGATAATCAAGTCACTGCTTTACAGGGGAAAACGATTGAAGCCATAAGAGAGTTATTTCAAAGTGTGGATGTGCTTATTTGTATTATGGCAACGGGGATAGTCATTCGTTCTATAGCCCCTGCCGTACACGATAAATTGGCTGATCCAGCAGTTATTGTTATGGACGAACGTGCAAAAAATGTGATTAGTTTATTAAGTGGACACATGGGTGGAGCAAATCAAATCACACAAAACATTGCCACACTGATGGACGCTAATCCAGTTATCACGACTGCTACAGATGTACATGATGTGCAAGCCTTAGATATGATTGCTAAGTCTGTTAACGGGTGGAGAGATGAACTTAGACCGTTACTTTTGGCTTTCAATGGCTACTTAGCAGGGAAACAAACTGTTTATTTTTACCAAGAAAAGCCATGGGTTAATGATTTTAGAGGATTGAGCATTATTCAAGAGGAAGATATTCCTAACATTATCCAAAGCAGAGCACCGTTTATTATGTTGACTACGCAATCAGAGCATGCGCATCGTGAAAACATGGTGGTGATATACCCGCGTCCGTATGTTTTAGGCGTGGGAGCACGCAAACAGGTTGACAGTCAAGTGTTCAAAGCAAACTTTGAGCTGTTTTGTGAACAACAAAAAATTAGTCCCCGAGAAATTGGCTTAATTGCCAGCATTGATGTGAAAAAAGAAGAACAAGCGATTTTAGATTTAGCAAAAGAGTTAGACTGTGATTTTGTTACATTTACAAAAGATGAATTAGCTACAGTAGACGGTAAATACCCACAATCTGAATTTGTAAAGAAAACCGTTGGTGTGGGGAGCGTGGCATTAGCATCAGCAGATTATGCCAGCAATGCACAAGTTATAAGTGAGCGATTTGCAAAGGATGGCTGCACGTATGCTCTAGCTAAATATACAAATAAACGATAAGGAGATTGTTATATGCTATATATTATTGGATTAGGTCCAGGAAAAAAAGATTTGATGTCACTTGAAGCGATTGAAACACTTGAAAAATGTGATGTTATTGTAGGTTATTCAACGTATATGCGTTTAGTAAGAGAATTTACTAAAGGTAAAGAAATTGTGACAAATGGTATGCGTGGAGAAGTTGAACGTTGTCAACAAGCTATTGATATTGCAAAAACTGGTAAAACTGTAGGTGTTATTTCTAGTGGAGATGCTGGTGTTTATGCAATGGCAGGTTTAATTTTAGAATTAATGGAGGACGGTAGTGATATCGATATTAAAGTAATTCCTGGAATTACAGCAAGTATTGGAGCAGCTGCTATGATGGGAGCACCATTAATGAATGATTTCTGTCATATTAGTTTAAGCGATTTGATGACACCGTGGGAAGTTATTGAAAGACGTTTACATGCTGCTGCACAAGGTGATTTTGTTATTTGTCTATACAATCCAAGAAGTAAAGGCAGACCTGAACATTTAAGAACAGCTTTAGATATTGTTAGCCAATATAAATCTGTTGAGACTATTGTAGGGATTGGAAAAGATATTGGTCGTAAAGATGAAGAGATTATTTTAACGACAATTAAAGATTTAGATGAAACATTGGTAGATATGACAACTGTTGTTATTATTGGAAACAAAGAAACATATATTAAAAATGGCTATATGTTAACGCCTAGAGGGTATTCACTATAATGAGATTATTATTTAGCGGAACATCAGATGGAACAGAAGTAGCAAAATTATTATTTGATTTAGATCTTGATGTGACCATATCTGTGGTGACTGATTATGGACGTCTTTTAGCCTCAAAATTTGGGCAGCCTGTTATACAAGGACGAATGACTCAAGATGATATGGTGCAGTATATTCAAGACAATCACATTACAGAAGTGATTGATGCCTCACATCCTTTTGCAGACATTGTGTCAAAAGAAGCTATTCAAGCAGCAAAACGAGCAGGTGTACCGTATGTGCGATATGAGAGAGCATCAACACTTGATTTAAGTGGAGCTATTGTGGTGCATTCGACACAAGAGGCTATAGAAAAAATAAAACCGTTAGGTGAGGTTGTTTACTTAGGAACAGGCAGCAAAACATTACCTTTATTTGTTGAAGGATTGCCAGATAAACATATTGTCGTTAGAGTATTACCAGTTTCTGATGTGGTTAAGCAGTGTGAAGATTTAGGTTTAGTAGCCAATCAAATACATGCTATTCAAGCACCGTTTACAAAAGAGATGAATAACGCATTAATGCAAAAAGCTAAAGCAAATGTATTTGTGTCAAAAGAAGGTGGCGATGTAAGTGGCATCCGTGAAAAAATTGACGGCTGCTTAGAACTAGGAATTGATTGCGTCATTATTACACGCCCTAAAGTCGAATACCCTATCATGTTTTCTACCATAGAAGACTTGAGAAACTATTTATTGCAAACAAACTAAATGTGCATACTTTGATAAAATAAACATAGATAATATGTTACATCATTCATATAATGTATGATAAAAAAAGATGTGTTGGGACTGTATTTTCATAATGGAATCAAACAGATGAATATTAAAAATAATGAGTCATGTCAATCCATGGGGAAATTAGTCCTATTCACATGACGTTCAAAAAGGAGAGCTTAATGATGACAGGATTTGTGACTTTACTAGGAGCTGGTCCAGGTGATGAGGAATTATTAACACTTAAAGGACTGGAAAGAATAAAAGAAGCAGATGTTATTGTATACGATCGCTTAGTCAATCAAGCATTATTGCGTTTTGCTAAAGTAGAGTGCGAATTAATCAATGTTGGCAAAATCCCAGGACAAGCATGTGTATCACAAAATGATATTGAAACCATTTTAATTGATAAGGCAAAAGAGGGAAAACGAGTCGTTCGTCTAAAGAGTGGAGATCCTTATATCTTTGGTCGTGGAGGCGAAGAAGGCGTTGCCTTGCATGCACAACATATCCCTTTTGAAGTTGTTCCAGGCGTAACGTCTGCGATTGCAGGATTGACTTATGCAGGGATACCAGCAACTTATCGAGATATTGCAACAAGTGTTCATGTGATTACAGGGCATTTACAAGATGCTAGTGAGGAATTAAATTGGCAAGCAATTTCTCAATTAAAAGGTACACTCATTTTCCTTATGGGCATGAAAAATTTACCAACTATTGTAAAAGAACTTATGGCACATGGACATGAAGCATCTGAGCCTATTGCACTTGTTGAGTGGGGAACTCACGATAAACAACGCTCTATTGCTGGTCGTTTAGATAATATTGTTGAGTTGGTGCAGGAGCACCGATTTAGTTCGCCAAGTATTATTGTAGTGGGCAAAGTTGTAGAATTTAAAGAAGTTCTGAATTTTCATGAGCATGCTCATCTGTTTGGGAAACGGATATGTGTGCAAGATTCTTCTACAGGGAAATTACCACGACTATTAAAAGAAAACGGGGCGCATTTAGTTACTTTCCCAGCTAGAGATAAGTGTGTTGAAAAACCATGGGCATTACCTGATTTCACACAATTAGAGGGCATCGTTGTAACAGATAGTCATGCATGGCAATTTTTAATGGAGAAATTGGTTGATGCAGGAAAAGATATTCGTGATTTGGCACATCTTAAATGTGTGGTAGTTGGACATCATACAGTAAAAGCATTGCGTCAAAATGGAATTAAGCCATTTGAAACTTTAGCGCAATGGGAAGTAGGACGCTTAAATGAGGTGATGAACCACTCTAATAAGTGGGTTATCCTCTGTGAAGAAACAAGATTAGCTCATTATAGTGAGCATTTTTCAAAAGAGTTATTCATTGAAACACATAAATTAATAATGAGCAAGCGAATTGACGTGGAAAATTTACAGTGTGGAGTAGATGTGGTGTGTCTGCCAAATTCACTAGCAGCAGAAACGTTTGTTGGAGTTTATCAAGAATATAAAATGGAGCACCTTAAACATGTTCCGATAGTGATTATGGGTCAGAGCACACAAGATGTTCTACAAAGAGCGGGATTTAACAATATGGTTATAACAGAGCACGCAACAATCAAGAGCATGGTAGATGCGACAATAGCATTGATTAAAGGAGAGTAATCATGACAAAAGGAATTTTAGTAGTTAGTTTTGGAACAAGTTATCCAGAAACAAGGCGTAAAACGATTGAGGCTTGTGAACGTGCTATTCAAGAACGCTTTCCAGAATACGTTGTTTATCGTGCATTTACATCAAACATGGTCATTAAAAGTGTTGCTAAAAAAGAGGGAATACACATTCCAACAGTTGCTCAGGCCTTGGAACAAATGAAGCAAGACGGTATAAAAGAAGTGTATATCCAACCTCTACATGTTATTTTGGGTGGAGAGTATCAAAAAATTGTGACACAAGCACAAGAGTATCAGCAAGTATTTGAGCATTTGAGTATTGGTACACCTTTATTGCATACTTTTGAAGATTATCAAGCTGTGAAAGAATTTTTAGTTGATATATATGCTAAAAATGATGACACATGTGCAACGATTTTAATGGGGCATGGAAGTGAGCATTATGCTTTCACGGCTTATGCTGCTTTGGATCACATGTTAGACGGGACAAATATTCATATTGCTGCGGTAGAAAGTTATCCAAGTGTTGAAAGTATTGAGGAAAAACTAGCTAAAAAAGGCATTAAACGTGTTCATTTAGCACCGTTTATGTTGGTGGCAGGAGATCATGCGACAAATGATATGGCATCTGATGATGAAGATTCATGGTACACCTATTTAACGCAAAAAGGGTATACAGTGACGACACAATTAGTTGGTTTAGGTGAATATACTGCCATTCAAAAAATGTATATCAATCACTTAATGAACATTATTATGTAGAGCAGACAAAAATCTATAAGAGTAAAGTAGATAAGGAGTAACTTATGGCTAAATTTTATGGTATTGGAATTGGACCTGGCGATAGTGAGTTGGTAACGGTAAAAGCAAGTCGACTGTTATCCGAATTAGATATTTTATATACTCCTGAAGCAAAAATGGGCGGAAAGAGTTTGGCGTTAAAAATAGCAGATCCATACATTAAAGAAGACTTAGAAATTAAACAACGGCATTTTCCAATGGTTAGAGATCGCTCATTAAAAGAGGGACAGTGGAAAGAGATTGCAGATGAAATTGTTCAAGATGTAAAATCTGGGAAAAATGTTGGGTTTATCACTTTAGGTGATCCAATGGTGTATAGTACATATAGCTACTTATTGGAAATTATTGGTGATAGTATTGAGACACAAACTATTCCGGGAATAACATCATTTAATAGTATTGCTTCACAAGTTAATATTCCCTTAGTAATGGACGAAGAATCTTTTGCAATAGTTCCAGCAACATCAGGTGCTGAAAAATTAGAAGAAGCATTGAAACTTCATGAAACAGTAGTTATTATGAAAGTTGCAAACCATTTAGCAATGGTATTGCCTTTATTAGAAAAATACAACTTATTACACTCAACCGTATTAGTAAGTCATGCTAGTATGGATAAACAGACAATCAGACGTGATATTTCGGATTTAAGCGTTGATGAAAAACTCACTTACTTCACCACTATGATTGTCAAAAAAGGATGAGAGTTTTTACAAGCTACGAGCGATGAAAAAGTGCTGGAGCGACGGTAAAATGAGAGGTGTGGGAAACACCTAGCATTAAGGAGCGAACACATCTTTTTCAAGAGAGAGTAAAAACGAACTCGACTAAAAAGGATGAGAGAAATCTCAAGAATATGAGCGACGAAAAAGTGCACGAACAAACCAATTGCGATAAACGAAACAAAGTTTCGTCAGCAATTGGGAGAAAGTCATCTTTTTCGAGCGAATGAGATTTCGACTATCAATACAAACTGGAAAATTGTATATGAAAAGCGATAAAAATAGGGATTGGGAAAAAAACTATAGAATATATATCCTTTATAGCGAACGGATTAACATGAGCGACATTTGGACGTATAGTGTCAAAAAATGATTTTGATGCAATATATTTTCAATCCATATATGTATGCTGATTTTTGCAATGAAAAGAGCAGTGTATAGAAATCATTACAATAAAAAACAGTTGTGGTTTGAATAGATGATGTGCCATACTGGCAGTAGCTAGTATGGTGCAGAACATTAGAAAATTATGATTTTAATTTAGGAGGAATAATGATGAAAAAAGTTAGTCAACTTATTGGTTTAATTGTTTTATTAGTCATGTTGTCATCAAAATCAGTATTTGCCATGCATATCATGGAGGGGTATTTATCTCCAGAATTGTCTGGATTGTGGTTTGTGATTTTTTTACCGTTCTTTGTGATAGGATTATTACGTATGAAAAAAGTGGTGCAAGAAAATAAGCAGAATAAAGTATTTTTGGCTTTGTCAGGTGCGTTTGTGTTTATTTTATCCGCATTAAAACTCCCTTCTGTAACAGGATCTACTTCACATCCAACAGGAGTTGGTTTGGGAACAACTATGTTTGGACCAAGTGTTATGAGTGTTTTAGGGACAATATGTTTGCTTTTCCAAGCGTTATTTTTAGCACATGGGGGCTTAACGACTTTGGGAGCAAATGCCTTTTCAATGGCAGTTGTAGGACCATTTGTAGGGTACTTTGTATATAAAGTAGCTAGAAAATTAGGTGTAAATATGCAAGTGTCTATTTTCCTATGTGCATGTATTGCAGATATTGCAACTTATTTTACAACGTCACTTCAATTAGCTATGGCTTATCCAGACGTTGAAAATGGGATTATGGGTGCAGCTATTAAATTTCTAGGTGTATTTATGGCAACACAAATTCCTATTGCAATTATTGAGGGATTATTATCAGTTGTTTTATATAATTTAATTGCAAATAATAAAGAGGTAGAAGGGGTGTTTAAGTAATGAAAAAACAGAATATTCTATTAATTTTATTGAGTATATGTATTGCTATAGGGGCGTTTTTTATGGCACCTAAAGATGCTGAATATGGTGGGGCTGATGGCAGAGCGGAGGAAATTATTAAAGAAGCTAGCCCAGATTATGAGCCATGGATTGAACCAATATATAAACCTGCTAGTGGCGAAATTGAAAGTGCATTGTTTACTTTACAAGGCAGTATAGGCGCAGGAATTATTGCGTATATTATCGGATATCAAAGAGGAAAAAATCAGCATGCTAATCATTGATAAATATGCCTATAACAATAGGTTGGTATCTGTACATCCTATGATAAAATTTATTGTGTATCTTGTATTGTTAGGAATTTCTTTTACAGAAATTCCTAACATACAATTAGCATTTATCTTTTGTATAGTTCCTTTGACATGTTATGTGGCACATGTGCATTGGCAGACCTATATGAAATGGATAGTATTGACCTTACCATTTGTTTTGCTTAGTCTAGTGAGCATGATAGTCACATTTGTACAGAATAAGGACACATTAGTTTGTTCTATTGCACTATTTGATGGATATTTGGGCATTAGTCAGCAAGCTATTATACATACCTCACGCTTATTATTGCGTATTTACAGTAGCTTAGTGGCAACATATTTTTTTGTGTTAACTGTTCCATTTCAACAACTTATCGTGTTATTTAAACAAATGAAAATGCCTAAATTTTTATTAGAGGTCATTATTTTGATGTATCGCTTTATCTTCCTGTTTTTACATGAATTTATTGTAATGAGAGATACTTTGGATTTAAAATTTTCCTTTGGGAATTTTAAACAGAGCTATCATTCTATGGGACTCTTGGCGAAACAGTTATTGACTAGGCTAATGAAAGCAAATGAACACGTTAGTCAAATGTTAGAATTACGTTTTGATGAATAGAGGAAATGTATGTTAAAAATTGAGAATATGACGTATGCTTACGATGTTTCTTTTGGCAATGTTATTAAGCATATTACAATGGACTTTGATTGTGGTAAAATTATAGGAATTTTAGGAATAAATGGTTCAGGAAAATCTACTATTATGAAAGGTATCATGGGCTTACACCCTTTAAATGAGGGGCATGTGATATATAATTACAACAAACTGTCTTTGAAAAAACAAGAACTATACCGTTATCGTCAAGATGTTTGTATTGTTTTTCAAGATTCGGACCAGCAACTGTTTTATGCTTTGGTGGAAGATGATGTAGCATTAGCCTTGAAAAATTTACATTATGATGAGGCTACGATTAAGCAACGTGTCCATGATGCATTAGAGGCAATGCATATTAGTCATTTAGGCAAGCAACCTATCCATTATTTAAGTTTTGGTCAGAAAAAGCGAGTAGCCATTGCCGGTGTGCTAGCATTGAAGCCTAAATATTTACTGCTAGATGAACCAACGGCAGGTTTAGATCCTAGAGGACGTGTGCAAATGTTGCAATTAATGAAAGAATTGGCACAAAATGGAACAACAATTATTTTAACAAGTCATGATATGGATTTGATGTATGATTGTTGTGACTATGCATACGTAGTGGATAAAGGAGAAATTGTCCTAGAGGGGAACAAGCAAGACATTTTTTTAGAAAAAGATGTTTTAGAAAAAATAGGCTTGTCATTGCCTTGGATAGTGAAATTACACCTTGCTTTAGGCACACCACTATGTGAAAATGAAATAGAATTTTTTAGAACAATAGGAAGTGAGAAAACATGGCAAAATCAGTAATGATTCAAGGAACAGCTTCAGATGCTGGAAAAAGTATTATTGTGGCTGGATTGTGTCGATTATTTAAGCAAGACGGGCTAAAAGTTGTGCCGTTTAAGTCGCAAAATATGGCATTAAATTCATTTATAACAAAAACAGGAGATGAAATGGGACGGGCTCAAGTTTTTCAAGCAGAGGCTGCACAAGTTGAACCAGATGTTCGCATGAATCCTGTTTTACTTAAACCAACATCAGACAGAAAATCTCAAGTAGTATTTATGGGTGAAGTGTTAACGGACATGGACGCTGTTGAATATCATGAATTTAAACAAACACTATTGCCTAAAATTAAAGAGGTTTATCAAGAATTATCTAAGGAAAATGATGTGATTGTATTAGAGGGTGCAGGTAGTCCAGCTGAAATTAATTTGAATAGTCGTGATATTGTTAATATGGGAATGGCTCGATTAGTTGATGCACCGGTTATTTTAGTTGCTGATATTGATAAAGGTGGCGTGTTTGCTGCAATCTATGGCACAATCAAGCTCATTCCTGAGGAAGATAGACACCGTATTAAAGGGGTGATTATTAATAAATTCCGTGGAGATGTTGCGCTTTTACAGTCTGGTATTGATATGATTGAGGAATTGACTCAAGTACCAGTATTAGGTGTTGTGCCTTATGTGTCTTTAAATATTGATAGTGAAGATAGCGTTGCTCTAGTACAAAAAAATCGACGATTTGATGAACGAAAAGACTTAGATATTGCTGTTGTAAGTTTAAGACGTATGTCTAATTTTACAGATTTTCATGCTTTAGAAATTCAGCCAGATGTATCTGTTCGATATATTATGCCAGGAGATGCTATTGGTAATCCGGATTTAATTATTTTACCTGGAAGTAAAAATACCATTGAGGATATGGATTATTTAAGAAAATCAGGTTTAGAAGATGACATATTAAGTTGTTTTGAGCGTGGTGTGCGTATTTTCGGAATTTGTGGAGGGTATCAATTGTTAGGGAAACATTTGAAAGATCCATTAGGCGTAGAGTCCTCTATTCCAGAAATTGACGGTATTGGCTTGTTGAATACGGAAACGATTTTCCGTGAGAAAAAGAAAACAACCCAAGTAAGTGCAACCCATGGCAAGTATACTATGCAAGGGTATGAAATTCACATGGGTGAAACATTTCTACGTGAAGGTGCTATTCCGTTTTCAGAAATAAACGTAGCAAACGGAGTAGAAACATGTCGAATTGATGGAGCCATGAGTGAAAATGGACAAGTACAAGGAACATACTTACACGGTATATTTGATAATTTAGAGTGGACAAGAGATTATTTGAATGATATACGTATGGCTAAGGGGCTAGAGCCTTTAGCACAAACTTTTGAAACAGTTGAAAGTTTTAAGAGTAAAGAGTATGATAAGTTAGCTGATGTTTTGCGGCAAAGTTTAGATATGCAAAAAATTTATGAATTGTTAAAGTGAGTAGAATATGAGAATTTATACAAAATATGGAGATAAAGGCTTTACACGCTTATATGGCGGAGATAGGGTATCGAAAACACATGTGAGAGTTGAGGCGTATGGCACAATGGACGAGGTGTGTTCATTGGTAGGCTATCTTGTTGCAGAAATGCGTAAATATGTCGAATTACACGATTTGAGAGAGGAATGTGAGCAAATCCAACAACATTTATTTGACTGTGGCAGTGATTTAGCTACTCCAAGACAATTAAGACCTTATAAGCAAAAAGAAGAAGATGTGAACTGGTTGGAAGATCGTATTGATGCGTATATGAATATTCCACCAAAATTGGAAAAATTTATTATTCCAGGGGGACACACACTAGCTGCACAATTCCATATAGCAAGAACATTGACTAGATGTTTGGAAAGACGAATGGTTGAAGTTATTGAAGCAAGCGAAGATGTTCATGAAGTTGGTTTGAAGTATATTAACCGCCTGTCAGATTACTTTTTTGTGATAGCACGATTAGTGAATTATCGTTTGCACATTGAGGACACAGTGTATAAAAATAGTGCTAAAATTTTTAGACATAAAAAAGAGGAGAAAACTGATGTATCCAGTGATGCTGAACATAAAGAATAAGCCGGTTGTTGTTGTAGGTGGAGGGAAAATTGCTGCTCGTAAAATAAAAGGCTTATTAATAGAAAAAGCAAATGTAACGGTGATTAGTCCTAGTTTGCATGAAGATATTGATAACCAAGCTATCACATGGATAAAGCGTTGCTATCAAAAAGGAGATTTAGGAGATGCGTTTTTAGTATTTGCATGCACTAATCAACAGGACGTTAACGAGCAAGTGATGCAAGATGCTCCTGTTCATCAATTAGTCAATAATACAGGCAATAAATTTCATTCTGATTTTTATAATGTTGCATTATTAAGACAAGAAGATTTTTCAATTAGCATTTCTACTGATGGATTGTCACCACAAAGATCTAAAGAAATCCGTAAAAAATTGGAAAATATTTTACCTAATTTATAATAATAAGGAGTCAACCAAATGTATTTGTTATATGTTGGATTAACGCATAAACAAACTCCCATTGAAGTAAGGGAAAAACTACATTTTTCTTCCGAACAGTTGCAAGATGCATTGAAACAATTAAAGCAGGAAAAAAGTATATTGGAAGATATTATAGTTTCAACATGTAATCGTACAGAGCTATATTTAGTTGTTGATCAGTTACATACAGGGCGATATTATGCCAAGATGTTTTTGGCACATTTTTTTAATGTGAATCTGTCAGAATTAGAGCCATATTTAGTGTTTAAAACAAGTGAGGCTGTCTTAGAGCATTTATTTCGTGTATCTGTTGGGCTGGAGTCTAAAGTCATAGGAGAAACACAAATTTTAGGTCAATTAAAATCGGCTTTTGAAGTAGCTCAACAAGAAAAAACAATAGGTATTATTTTAAATTATGTGTTTAGACAGGCAATCACGTTTTCTAAGGCTATGCATGAAAAATACCGTATTAATGAACGCCCGTCATCTGTTAGCTTGATTGCTGTTCAGCAGTTAGAGCAAATGAATAGTGATTATACGAAACAAACACTTGCTATACTAGGTATGGGAAAAATGGGAAAATTGGTGGCGAAATATGCATTGGATAAGCCGTTTAAAAGTATTAAGATTGTCAATCGTACATTAGAAAAAGCACATGAATTTTGTGTGGCAGACCATATTTGTGCCTATCCGCTAAGTGAGCTTGCAGCAGTTGTTCAACAAGCAGATATTGTATTTTCGGCATTGTCTACAGAAAGTTTTATCGTTATGCCCAAAATGATTAAGAAAGGTGCTATCATTTTTGATTTAGGTGTGCCACGAACTGTCCATCCAGTAGAGCATGCTACCATTTTTGATATTGATCATTTGACGAATACTTTAGATCAGTATAATGATGAACGGCAACATATTGCACAATCTATCGAGCAAGATATTGCTTTAGAAATTGATAAATTTTATGAATGGCGACAACAGTTAGGAATTGTTCCTCTAATTAAAGAATTACGAGAGCATGCATTGCATGCACAAGAAAGTGCCTTAAGCAGTTTGTTGCGTAAAATTCCACATCTTACTCCAAAAGAGCAAAAACATGTGCAAAAGCACATGAAAAGTATTGTTAATCAGATATTGAAAGAGCCTATTTTACAATTAAAAGAAATGTCGGTAGGACAAACGTCGGCTTATGATATTGCATTGGTTAAGAAATTGTTTGGATTAGATAAAGATAAGGAGGAAAAAGATGAGAGTTGTTAAAGTAGGAACACGACAAAGTCAACTAGCTTTGGCACAAACTAATCAAATTGTACAGCTGCTACAGGAAAAAAATCCTCATGTAAGTTTTGAAATTGTTCCATTTGTGACAAAAGGAGATCGCCTGACACATGTGAGCTTACAAGAAATTGGTGGGAAAGGCGTCTTTGTGAAAGAAATTGAAGCACAGTTATTGAATGGAACGATTGATTTAGCAGTACATAGTCTAAAAGATGTACCGTCTGTGTTGCCTGATGCGTGTGTGTTGGGCGCTATACCTAAGCGAGAAGATGTTAGAGATTGTATGCTTTTTAAAGATAAACAGATGAGTTTTGATAGCTTGCCTACTGGAGCAAGGATTGGAACAAGTAGTTTAAGACGTCAAGTGCAATTACTGCATAAACGAAAAGATGTCATTATTGAAGCGTTACGTGGCAATATTGACACTAGAGTACAAAAAGTGATGGCAGGTGAGTATGATGCAATTGTTCTAGCAATGGCAGGACTTTCAAGAATTGACACATTATCTCTTGAACAGTTAAACTATGAGCTTTTGCCTGTTCATATTAGTATTCCAGCAGTTGCACAAGGTGCTTTAGGTCTAGAGTGTCGGAAGGAAGATGCTGAATTACGTCAAATCCTATTGACTGTACATGATGAGGAAACGGCAAGATGTGTTGACTTAGAACGTTATTTTTTAAGTTTAATGAACGGAGATTGTACGTTTCCGATTGGAGCGTATGCTCGTCTTGAAAATAATGTTTTTCATTTTGATGTTATGCTCGCTACTGAAGATATGGAAACGTGTCATCAACTTCGTTACATAGGTCAAAATGATAAAAAACTAGCACATCTGGCTAAACATGATTTAGAACAATTAGGGTGCTTTGGCATGAAAAAATAGTCAAATAAAAGGAGAAAAGCATGAAACGTGTTATTTTTACAAGAGAACATCCGCTACAAATGGAGTGGGTAGATAAATTGCAACAAGTTGGCTATCAAGTAGAGCATGTTCCATTAATAAAATGTCAAATTAATGCTATTCCAACTAGAGTATATGATGAACTTCAAGAAGATGATTGGGTGTTTTTTACAAGTCAAGTAGCGGCGAATTTTTTCTTTGAAAAAGCACAAGGCGCATTTGATAATCGTGCATTCCATATTGCAACAATCGGTCCACAAACATCAGAAACAGTACAAGCATGGGGGTACTCTGTAACATTTGAATCCGATAAATTTTACGCTAAAGACTTAGTTAGTGATTGGTGTAAAGTGTATACAACGCCTAAACGTATTTTTATTCCGCAAAGTAGTTTAGCTGCTAAGCATTTAGAAATTTCTCTTAACAATTTGGGTCATGATGTATTGGCGTGGGTGATGTATGAAACTATTTATCATCCTGAAGGACAAAAAAAGATTGCACAGTATATAGATGATGTGCCTACAATCTGGGCTTTTGCTAGTGGCTCAGCATGGGATAGTTTTTATGATGTACAAAAAGAGCTACCTGCTAGTCATGAAATTGCAGTAATTGGTACGACAACACGAGGGTGTGTCGAAAGAAATGGGCATCAGGCATCATACATGCCTTTAGAACCACAAATTGAAGATATGGTACAAGTGATTTTTGAACATGGGCAGAATAGCTAGTTTAAATTGGATAATGAGCAATTTAACTTTCTATAAGTGATATGGATTAAATTAGGAGTACGTATTAGCCTATAACTAGGTATGTATAGATAAATAACTCCAAGCAAGATAAGCGGTACATATTGTCAGTAGAATGGGGTTAATATGAGTATTTCTTATAAGTATACTATGTCCATTAGAAAAAGAATACGTCAAAAGGATAGTAAACACTAAGTGATTATATATTATAATAGGAGGAATATTATGGAGAGCTTTAAAAGACATCGTAGACTAAGACAAAACGCTGCATTACGTCATCTTGTCAGAGAAACAACCTTATCAATCAATGATTTTATTCAGCCTATTTTCGTTAAAGAGGGGATAACAGACAATCAGCCTATTTCATCTATGCCGGGAGTTTATCAGTTGGCATACGCACATGTTTTAGACGAAGTGAAAAATATTGTACATTTAGGTATTAAAGCGATTATTGTATTTGGTATTCCAAAAGATAAAGATGAAGTAGGTACCCAAGCCTCTAGTCAAGAAGGCATTGTGCAACGCACTATTCGTCATATTAAGGCACATTTTCCAGAGTTAATTGTCATTGCAGATACATGCTTATGTGAATTTACCAATCATGGACATTGTGGAGTATTAGACGGACACCATGTATGTAATGATGCTTCCCTAGAGAGATTAGTTGATGTAGCTATTTCACAAGCTAGAGCAGGTGCAGATATTATAGCACCGTCTAATGCTATGGATGGTTATGTATATGCTATTCGTCAAGGGTTAAATAAAGCAGGATTTGAATATGTTCCGATCATGTCTTATGCGGTGAAATTTGCCTCAAGTTTTTATGGGCCTTTTAGAGATGCAGGAGAAAGTGCTCCAGCTTTTGGAGATAGGAAAACTTATCAAATGGATCCAGCTAATCGATTGGAGGCACTGCGTGAAATTGAGAGTGATGTACAAGAAGGCGCTGATTTTGTTATGGTTAAGCCTGCCCTTGCTTTCTTAGATATTATTCGCGAGGTGAAAAATACCTGCTTATTACCGCTTGTAGCTTATAATGTGAGTGGCGAGTATGCTATGGTTAAGGCAGCAGCACAAAACGGTTGGATTGATGAAAAATCGGTTGTACAAGAATTGTTAATGAGTATGAAACGAGCAGGTGCAGATTTAATTATTACGTATTTTGCTAAAGATATGGCGAAATATTTGACAGAGGAGGGAGAAAAATGAATCGTTCACAAGAGGAATTTGCAAAGGCACAACGTATTTTCCCTGGGGGTGTAAATAGTCCTGTTAGAGCATTTAAAGCAGTGGGTGGCACACCTTTATTTATTGATTGTGCAAAAGGAGCGTATTTATACGATGTTGATCAACACAAATATATTGATTATGTATTGTCATGGGGGCCTATGATTTTAGGGCATGCACATGATGAGGTTGTGTCTAGTGTACAAAAAGCTATCACACGTGGAACTAGTTATGGTGCTCCAAGTGTGTCTGAAACAATGTTGGGAGCATTACTCCAAGAACGTGTTCCGTATTTAGAGAAATTACGTATGGTAAATTCTGGGACAGAGGCAACGATGAGTGCTATCAGAGTGGCACGTGGGTATACAAAACGAGATAAAATCGTTAAATTTATTGGGTGTTATCATGGTCATAGTGACAGTTTTCTTGTTCAGGCAGGTTCGGGGATTGCAACATTATCATTGCCTAACTCTCCAGGAGTCCCAGAAAGTGTTGTTCAGAATACCGTTACACTTCCTTATAATGATACACAAGCATTAACCACATATTTTGAAGAGCATGGAGAGCATATAGCAGCTGTTATTGTAGAAGCAGTCGCTGGGAATATGGGGTTAGTTAAAGGTGACGTAGAATTTATTCAGGCAATACGATGTTTAACTAAAGAGAGTGGAGCATTGATGATTGTTGATGATGTTATGGCAGGATTTCGTGCCAGTTATACAGGGAGCATGGGTGTATATGAGATTGAGCCAGATTTAATCTGTTTAGGAAAAGTGGTTGGAGGCGGTTTTCCAGTTGCGGTGTTTGGAGGGAAAGCTGAATATATGGATTGTGTGGCACCTCTTGGATCTGTCTATCAAGCAGGAACATTGTCTGGTAATCCAGTAGCTATGACGGCAGGCTATGAAACGTTGATACGTTTAACCCCTCAAGTCTTTACTACTATTGAACAACAAGTTGAAACACTATGTAACGGACTTAAAACATTGGCTAAAAAATATGCTGTTCCAATGCAGGTGGTTTCTGTTGGGACGATGTTTGGATTTTTCTTTAGCCCTAAGCCAGTTAGAAATTTTGAGGATTCAACTCAAGCTGACCATGAACTTTTTGCGAAAGTACATCAATTATTATTAGAAAGAGGTGTTTATGTCGCACCGTCACAGTATGAAGCTAACTTCATGTCGAGTGCACATACTTCTACTGATATTCAACAAACCTTAAATGCGTTTGAGGAAGTCTTTGCAATAATTTAAGAGGAGGCGTTATGGGAAAAATATGTTTAGTTACAGGTGGAGTGCGCAGTGGAAAGTCTGACTTTGCAGAACAACAAATTTGGCATGAACAAGATGTGTGTTACATTGCAACAGGAGTCATGCATCAAAAAGATGAGGAATTTTCAGAACGGATTAAACAGCACCAAGAACGCCGACCATCATCTTGGGCAACTCTGGAGCAGTATTATGACCTAGCACAGTGTTTTGCACATCAGCAGCATAAAACGTATTTGTTAGATTGTGTAACGATGTTGACGACTAATATTTTATTTGACAAAGTAGCAACACAGTATCCTGATAAAATGGCTATGGCAGATGACGACTTTTTAACTAGGGAGCAGCAAAGTGGGTTAATAGATCAACTTTTAGTGGAGTGGCAGGCTATTCTTAGATCTATCAAGGCAAGTAGTGCAACAGTGTGGATGGTTACAAATGAAGTTGGAATGGGCATTGTCCCAGAAACACGACTAGGACGTTTTTATAGAGATTTGCAAGGCAAAATTAATCAACTAATAGCAAAGGAGGCAGACGAAGTTTACTTAGTTATTTGTGGACTGAGTCAACGCTTAAAATGATTTCTTCATTAATAATTTTTACGCAATTTTTCAGTCGCATTCCTATTCACAAAGAAGTTGACTATCACTATTTATCAAAAGGTATTCGTTGGATTTCTTTATTTGGGTTATTATTAGGGGGCATATCCGCTGGAGTTTTTATGTTAGTGCGTGTCTTTTTTCCACTGCCAATAGCATGGGTGGTAGCTTTGATAACAGATATTTTGTTAACCTCTGGATTTCATTTAGACGCCTTGGCGGATATGGCAGACGGCTTATTTTCATCACGTACCAAAGAGAAAATGTTGGAGATTATGAAAGATAGTCGTGTTGGAAGTAATGGAGTAATCGCACTTATTTTGTATATTGTAGTGTATGTGATGAGTATTCACTATGTGGCGTTAAGCGACTGGCAATATATTGCTTTAGTTGCAGTATTAAGCATGATTGGTAAAGGTGCATTAGCTTTGCAATTAGTTAATATGGTTTATGCAAGAAGTCAATCGGGGTTGGGTCATGTATTTTGTGGCACGAAAACACAGGACATTATGTATGCACAAATTCTTCCAATCTGTGTAAGTGGAGCATGTTTTGGGTGGAAAGGATTATTAGCATATGGATTAGTGTGTATCAGTGCATTAGGTTATCGGAAGTTTGTATATAGCAAAATACAAGGACATACTGGGGATACACTAGGGGCATTTGTAGAAATTGCACATATTGTCTTTATGTTAGGGCTGATGATATAATATGAAAGAGCTTTACTTATTTAGGCATGGGCAAACAGATTATAATGTGAAACGTGCTTTTTACGGTTCGAGCGATGTTCCACTTAATGAAACAGGCATACAACAAGCTCGCACAATACAAATTGCACTATCTTCAATTAAAATAGATACAGTTTATACGAGTGACTTATTACGTGCAAAGCAAACGGCAAAAATTGTTTTTCCCAATTTTTTTAGTCACCCACTACCCCAATTAAATGAAAAAGGGTTTGGATTGTGGGAAGGATTAGATGCCAATGCTATTCAAGAGGCTTTTCCGATTGAGTGGCAAGCATGGTTAAATGATCCGTTTGCGTATACCCCACCACAAGCTGAACAGTTTAAACTATTTGAACAACGTGTCTTGTCTGGTTTGAATACAATTTTAAAGCAAACTCAGCAAGATAAACGGATAGCTATTGTGGCACACTTAGGTGTGTTACGGATTATATATCAACAATTAATTGATAAACAAGCAGATTTTTGGTCCATTGATTTTCCTCAGGGGGAGGTGAGGATATTTAGCTGGTATGAGGAACAATGGCACATAAAAAAGGAGTGAATACATGAAATTAACAGACGCATTTACTTTTGATAATGGATTAACATTAAAAAATCGTGTTGTTATGGCACCTATGACAATAGGTGCATGCAAAGCGGACGGAAAAGTATCGCAAGACGATATTTCTTATTATGCCAAACGGGCTGAACATGTTGGCATGATTATTACAGGGTGTGCATGTATTGATCCATTAGGAGAGGCTTTTGAAAATAGTTACCGTGTATTTGATGAAAGCTGTATTCCAGGCTTGAGCCAACTTGCTCAAACTATTCAACACAAAGGTGCTAAAGCAATTTTACAAATTTATCACGGTGGAAGAATGGTTTTTCCTGATGTGATTAAAAGTACTCCTGTTGCACCAAGTGCAATAAAAGCTCCGAGAAATTTTACTGCTCAGCCCCGTGCTTTAAGTGCAAAAGAAGTAGATGATTTAATGCAGAAATTTTTAAATGCAATTCATTACGCTATTCAAGCAGGATTTGACGGTGTTGAATTACATGGAGCAAATACATATTTATTGCAACAATTTGTTTCGCCTCATTCTAATAGACGTCGAGATAAATGGGGAGGCAGTGCAAACAATCGCATGCGTTTTAGCAAAACATTAGTGAAAAAAGCTAAAAAACTAATTGCAGATGAAGCAACTAAGCCGTTTATTTTAGGGTATCGTTTTTCTCCGGAAGAAATTGAGGAGCCAGGAATTACGTTACATGACACGTTACAGCTATTAGAGCAACTCATTATTCATGGAATTGATTATTTACATATCTCTTCATCTCACGTGTGGCGTAGTTCAATTCGATATACAGATAATAACGAGCCGATTATTGAGAAAATAGTGCAAAAAATCAATCAGCGTGTTCCACTTATTGCCGTAGGCGATATTCATACAAAAGATGATGTTAATCGCATAATGGATGCCAATATACCATTATTTGCTTTAGGGAAAGCATTATTATTAGATCCAGAATGGCCTGTTAAAATTGCAAATGATAGACAAGATGAGATTATCACAATATACCGTGACGAATTGCAACATCATTTAGCTTTACCAAGTCGTTTTGTTCAAGATTTACGAGGGTATTTAGAAGGGGACTATTAATTCTCATTTAGCACATATTTTCAGCGAAGAAAATATAATGAGAAAAGCATAGAAAAGACACAAAGATGTCAGTTTAACGAAGGAGTTATTTATCATGAAAACGAAAAAATTATTACTAGGAGCATTAAGTGCATTGTTTGTTTTAGCAAGTTGCCAAGCTCCACAAAACACATCAGAAAAATCAACAAGTCAAAGTGATGCCAAAGAACGCTTAGTTATGGCTTGGGGAGAAGATGTAGCAGAAATCAACCCACATTTATATAACCCAGATCAATTCATTACACAAGATATGGTATACGAAGGACTTGTTCGTTATGGCGATAATGGTGTTATTGAGCCTGCTTTAGCAGAATCTTGGACATTATCAGAAGATGGAACAGTTTATACATTCAAATTACGTAAAACAAACTTTTCAGACGGTACACCATTTAACGCAGAAAATGTTAAGCGTAATTTTGATGTGATTTTTTCAGAGAAAACAAAAGCAGAACATAAGTGGTTTGACTTTACAAACCGTATGGTATCTTATCGTGTGGTAGATGAGTATACATTTGAAATTACATTGGATAAAGCATACAGTGCGACTTTATATGATTTAGCCATGATACGTCCAATTCGCTTTTTAGGAAATGCTGGTTTCCCAGAAGGAGATGACACAAGCAAGGGAATTAAAGCGCCTATTGGAACAGGAGCATGGGTTTTAAAAGAGAAAAAAGCTAATGAATATGCAACATTCATACGTAATGAAAATTATTGGGGTGAAAAACCTAAGTTAAAAGAAGTAACAATCCGTATTATTCCAGACGGACAAACACGTGCATTGGAATTTGAAGCAGGTAAATTAGATATGATTTATGGAAATGGCTTAATTAGCTTGGATACATTTGAAACATATAAAAATAATCCAGCTTACACAACAGCTGTATCTCAACCAATGTCATCACGTCTGTTATTATTAAATGCATCTAAAACCCAATTTTCAGATAAAAATGTACGTAAAGCATTAAACTATGCTATGAATAAACAAGAAATTTCAAACGGTATTTTTAAAGGTGCTGAAACACCAGCTTCAACAATCTTTTCAAAATCAACACCTTACTCTGATGCTGGAGTAGAACCTTACCAATACGACCTAGCAAAAGCTGAAAAGTTATTAGATGAAGCTGGTTGGGTAAAAGGTTCAGACGGTATTCGTGTTAAAGACGGTCAAAAACTAGTTGTTTATATGCCATATATTGCAACAAAAGTGCAAGATAAAGAAATTGGCGAATATTTACAAGGTGAATGGAAAAAATTAGGTTTAGACGTGATGCTACAAGCCTATGAAGAAGATGATTATTGGTCAAATGCCAAGACAGGTAATTTTGATGTGATGTTAACTTATTCATGGGGGGCACCATGGGACCCACATGCTTGGATGACTGCCTTAACAGAGCAATCTGCACATGGACACCCAGAAAATGTGAGTTTAGAATCTTTAGCGGTAAAACCAGAACTAGATGAATTAATCAAGAAAACTTTAGTCGCTAAAACAAAAGAAGAAACAGCAGCAGGATACAAAAAAGCATTGCAAATTTTACATGAGGAAGCTATCTATATTCCTCTAACATATCAATCTTTAATATCAGTTTATCGTACAGGTGAATTGGACGGAGTGAGATTTATGCCACAAGAAAACGAATTACCACTTCGCTATATTAACAAATTGAAATAATCTCAAGTATTCAGCCGTCATCACATCAAGTGCCATTTAGATGTTGTGTAGGAAAAGTTAACCCAATAAACAGCCTAACAACATAAAGGCTTGCACAATAAATGGATAACTTTAATATAAAATAAAGGCACATGATAATCAGATGAAGAGATGATTTTCATGTGCCATTTATTTAAAAATAAACGATTACGTTTGTTTTGCACTTTATATAGAGATAGGTTATTAGCTAATTATGTATCAGTTTATGTGTACATAACGTGTAAACAAACCTAATCGTTTATGTGTTGATGATGGGTGAGTGCGTTTTAAAAAGAAAGGATATTGATATGTTTATAAAAGGCATAAAAAAAATAGCATCTATTTTAGCTGCTTTAGGTGTAGTGTCCCTCATGACATTTTTATTAATTAAAGCCTCTTCATCAGATCCAGCAGAAAATTTTCTACGTGTTTCTCATATTCCGATTACACCTGAAGCCGTTGCAAAAGCTAGAGAAGATTTGGGGTTAAACCTTAGTTTGCCTGAACAATACGTGATGTGGTTAGGACAGATTATGCAAGGTAACTTTGGTATATCCTATTTATATAAAAGTGATGTATTAACGCTAGTTGTTACTGGTTTTCTGTCAACATTACATCTAGGCATTGTGACATTCTGTCTTGTGTTGATTGGTTCACTTGGACTTGGATTATTGAGTGCATGGTATCGTGGAAAGTGGATAGATAAATTCATTCGAGTTTTTACCTATATTAGTGTATCTATGCCAACTTTTTGGCTAGGGTACTTATTGATGATTGTATTTGGTGTTTATTTGAAAATTTTACCTGTTTCAGGAAAAGAATCTCCATTAAGCATTGTGTTACCAAGTGTAACCATGAGTATACCACTATTAGGACAATATATTGCATTAATTAGACGTCATGCTATTGAACAGTTAAGTAGCGATCATGCTAAAAATGCCATATTACGAGGGGTAAACTCAATGTATTTAATCAAAAATCATGTGTTAAAAAACATGATGCCAGTTATGGTATCTAGTTATATGATGACATTTGCCTATTTAATTACAGGATCATTAATTATAGAAGAAGTCTTTTCATGGCGAGGGATTGGACATTTATTTGTCAGTGCTGTTCAAGCAGGAGATGTACCTGTTATTCAAGCGTGTATGCTACTGTTCGGAGTGCTATTTTTATCTATTAATGCACTTATGCAATACGCTATGAAAAAAAGCAATCCATTATTAAGGAAAGAAGGTGACTATTGTGGGGAAATGTGCTAGTCCAAAAAAGAGAAAAATCCCATTCAGAGTGATTTTAGCACTTAGTTTTATTGCATTGCTATTATTATGCGTCTGCTTTGCTCCACTAATAGCACCACATGATCCTTATTATGTAGATGTATCACGAAAAATGATGCCACCTAGTGCAACGCATTGGTTAGGAACAGATAATTTAGGACGAGATGTGTTTTCACGTTTAATATATGGTGCACAATTTTCCATTTTACTAGCGGTTATTATTAGTGTACTAGAAATTATTATTGGTAGTGTCATTGGTATTGTTGTGGGCTGGTATGGGAAAAAAGTAGAACGTTCATTTTTGTGGATAACAAATATTATTTCTGCTTTTCCTAGTTTTCTTTTAGCCATTGCAATAGCCGGTGTTTTAGGACAAGGAACAAATAATTTGATTGTATCTATTGTGGTTATTGAATGGATATACTATGCTAAAATTGTTGTCAGTTTAGTGAAAACACATAAACATGCTCCACATGCTATTGTTGCTAAAACTCTTGGATATTCAAGAACGTATATTATGGTGCATCATATTTTACCATTTATTTATAAGCCAATTTTAACCTTAGTGTTAATGAATGTAGGAAGTATTGTACTGATGATTTCAGGATTCTCGTTTTTAGGTATTGGTGTGCAGCCTAGTCTAGCTGAATGGGGAATGATGTTACACGATGCTAAGAATTTCTTTAGAACACATATGCTCCTTATGGCATACCCAAGTTTAGCGATTTTGTGTACAGTCGTGTCATTCAATGTATTAGGCGAAGAATTGCAAGGGAGAGAGTAGATGAGTATACAACTAAAACAATTAGACGTTCTACACGGGAAAAAAGTATTATTACATCATATCAATTTGACTATTCCTAAGGCACAATGTGTCGTTATTATTGGAGAAAGTGGTGCAGGTAAAACCATGTTGTTACGGGCTCTAATGGGAAATTTGCCTGCTAGTACATCATTTTCAGGGCAACTTTTGTATGATAATAAAGAGCAAAGCTTATCAGGCAATACTCTTGCAAAAAGCAAAATCACGTATATGGTTCAAAATCCAATGAGTATGTTTAATCCATTTCAAAAAATAGAGAGCCATTTTATTGAAATGGTGCAATCCCATGAACATCTCTCAAAAAAAGAAGTACTTCAATTGGCAAAAGAAAACCTAGCTCAAGTGAGTTTGGAAGAGCAGGTACTCCAATATTATCCGTTTGAATTAAGTGGAGGTATGCTCCAAAGAATTATGTTTGCCATGTCGTTAAGTTTAAATGCTCAAGTGTATATTTTAGACGAGCCAACTAGTGCATTAGATTATTATACTAGTCAGTTTATTGTTCACATGATACAGACATTAAAATCAGAAGGCAAAACGGTCATTTTAACAACGCATGATTACACATTTGCAAAACAAGTAGGCAATACAATGCTTGTGATGAAAAAAGGGAAACATATTGCACACGATACAGTGGATAACATTTTATCTTCTAAGGACACTTATATCCAGTCATTAACGCAAAATCCATATCAAAGATTGGTATAGTATAAAGGGTTGTGTAAATAGAAACAAAAGGAGAAAATTATGCTACAAGTAGAACATATCTACAAACGTTATGGAAAACAAAGCGTTTTAGAAGATTGTCATCTCACCATTCAATCTGGTGAAATTATTGGCATTATGGGCAAAAGTGGTTCTGGAAAAAGTACGTTGGCAAAAATTATTGCTGGCGTAGAGCAGGCAACAAGTGGACAAGTGTTTTATGATGGAAGAGCTTATTCCATTCATCAAAATCTCCCGTCTATTCAATTAGTATTCCAAGATGCCTATCAAGCGGTGCATTCAAAGTGGACGATTGAGAAGATTTTACAAGAAGCACAGCGTAAAGAAAAAAACAAAGATGTGATTCAACGTGTATTAGAAGATGTTGAGTTGGATAAAACATGCTTAAAAAAATATCCATATCAATTAAGTGGAGGGCAACTACAACGTGTATGTATTGCACGAGCATTATTAGCTAAGGCGAAAGTTATTATATTTGATGAAGCATTGAGCGGGTTAGATCCACTCATTCAAGGAAAAATTATTCGTTTATTGCATGGCTTGAAACAAAAGTATCAACAAACGTATATATTTATTGCACATGATTTTACATTATGTTATGCCTTGTGTCACCGTGTGTTAGTTATGGATAAAGGGAAAATAGTTGAAGAAATAACAGATTTTACTTTACCTATTCACTCACAGTATATTAATACGTACATTCCATAAGAGAAACAAAGATGTGCTAAAACACTAAACATTGACATAAAAAAAAACGTTCCTTATAATGAGAAGAACAGTAGTTTAGAAATAGGAGAATGATATGAAAAAAGTGATGTTTGTTGGAGCTGTTGGAGTTGGAAAAACCACTTTGACACAACGATTGAAAGGTGTAGATATTAGCTACCATAAGACTCAAGCCATTCAGTTTCATCAAGAAATTATAGATACCCCTGGAGAATTTTTACAACATCGAGAGTTTTATCAAGCCTTAATGGTTACGAGTGCAGAAGCAGATGTAGTGGGGCTATTGTTAGCAGCAACTGAAAAACAACAAATTTTTCCGGCTGGATTTGTGTCACTATTCAATAAACCAGTTATTGGTGTTATTACGAAAATGGATTTATTAGAAGAGGGTGGCGAAAGACGTTTAGCCATGTTAGAAAATCAGTTAAGAAGCGCAGGTGCAAAAGAAATTTTTAAAATTTCATCTGTTGAAAACCAAGGTATTCAAGCATTACGTCAATACTTGGGTGCAGATGACGTGGAGTAAGTGGATATGATTGAGCATGGTGGCAATGTTGACAAAATCGCTAGACAATTAGGGATAGATGCAACGCAATTAGTAGATTTTAGTGCCAATATTAATCCTTTAGGAATGCCTAAATCATTGAAACAAAAATTTGGAGAATTATTGGCATTGACTCAACATTATCCAGATATTGAGTATACAGTACCTAGAGAATATATTGCACGATATGAACAGGTATCTTTAGAGCATGTATTATTATCAAATGGAGCGGCACAAGCCTTTTTTGAAGTAGCACAAGCGTTAAACCCTAAACGTTTACTGATTTTAGCTCCTACATTTTCAGAATATAGACAAGCATTTTCTCAAGTGGGAACGGAAATTATAGAGTATGTGTTACATGCAGATAATGAGTACATGTGGACTTTTGAGGAGATTTGTCCAAGTGTGGATATTCTTGAAAAAGATGATGTTGTCTTAATTTGTAATCCGAATAATCCAACTGGACAATTGGTAGACATAATCGAATTAGAAAAATTGGCACAGTATGCAAGTCAAAAACATTTTCGTCTTTTAATTGATGAAGCATTTATTGATTTTGTTTATCCAAGACAAGCACATTCTTTTGTAGGGTATTTACATAAGTATCCTCGTGTTATTCTTTTTAAATCGTTGACAAAATTTTTTGCTATTCCAGGTTTACGTCTAGGATATGCACTTAGTGGAGATACGCACTTGTTACAAACGATTATGAATACACGAGTGCCTTGGAGTGTGAATGGATTGGCATCAGCAGCCATTCCTATTTTATTAGAAGATACACATTATCATCATCAAACACATCAATGGTTAGCACAAGAAAAAGAGTGGTTATATGAGCAATTAAGTCAGTTTAAGCAGTGTCGGGTGTTTTATCCTCGTGTGAATTATATATTTTTCGAATGTGCAGCGTCGCTTAATTTGGTGCAGGCATTATTGCAAAAAGGTATTCTCATTCGCTCGTGTCAAAATTATACCAGTTTAACAGCACACCATTATCGAGTAGCAGTTAAGTCAAGAGAGCATAACGAACTACTCATTAACGCCTTAAAAAGTATTTTTCTAGGAGATTAATATGCAAAAAATTATTAGCAGTTGTTATGGCTCTTGTGGAGAGTTATTTCAAGGAATTGTAGACGGTCAAGAACTACTCATTTCTTATCATATTAATCAAAAAAATAGTGTGATATGGCAAGTTGACAACTCAACTGATCAATCATTAAGCAAAATGATAGAGGCAAAGCAATTTTTTTCTAACCATGAACCTTTGAATTTAAAACGTTTTTGCAACCTTCCAGTTGGAAAAGGATGTGCTAGTAGTACAGCAGATATTATTTCAACATTGCAAATTATGGCACAGTTAAAACAAGCACACCTTTCAGCAGAAGATACTACACGATTATGTGCTAAAATTGAACCAACAGATTCTATTGCTTTTTCACAATGGACAGCTATTAATCCGCTAAATGGAGAAGTAAAGGAACATTTTGATTGGGAACCGAGATTGTATGTATACATGCTTGAGCCACTTGATACGATAGATACGCTGACTTTACCAAGAATGAGTGAAAGTGCCTATTATGATAAAGTCGCTTCCCAGCAATTGTATCAGCATTTGCAACAGGCAATAAAAACAAAAGATTTAGCTTATTTAGGTGATGTAAGCACACAATGTGCATTATTGAACCAAGTACGACTACCTAAAGCATATTTGTTTGAATTAATTCGTTTTGTACATCTGGAGAAATTATTAGGGCTAAATATTGCACATAGTGGAACGGTAGTAGGATTATTATTGAGAGAAAAAGATGTCAGTAGAGTAGATGAATTGGAAGCCAAGATAGCACGGCAATCTTTTGCAAAATATTATCAAAAAAGAGCATTATATCAAATTGTATATCGAGGAATGGAAGTAAATGTATGGAAATAAATCATGTGCTAGAGAATATACAGAAAATTGATCACGTATATATACAACAAGCGAGAAAATATTGTGATAATCTTGCTAAACCGTTGGGAGCTCTTGGGAAATTAGAAGACATTTATTGTAGATTGTATGCCATGTTTTGTGGTAAAATCATTATAGACAAAAAAATTGTTATTGTCTATGTTGCAGATAATGGCATTTGTCAAGAGGGCATATCGGCGAATCCGCAAGTGACCACATACCAAGTCGGCAAAAATATGCTGGAAGGAAATGCTGGTATCAATATTATGACTAAACAAGTTGGTGCAGATGTTTCAATAGTAGATATTGGATGTTTACAAGATTTAAGCTCGTTTTCAAATCAGAAAGTACGCTATGGAACGGAAAATGCTTTAAAAAGACCTGCCTTGACTAAAAAAGAAGCCTTACGAGCTATTCAAGTTGGATATGAGCATACGCTTCAATTGATTGAGCAAGGCTATACCGTTTTTGGTACAGGAGAAATGGGTGTAGGGAACACAACAACGTCTGTGGCTGTGATTAGTCAGTTACTAAGTAAAGATGCTCAAGAAATTGTAGGATTTGGTGCAGGAATTAATCAAGAAACGTTAGCACACAAAGCGCAAATTATTAAACGAATGATTGAGCATAATGCACCATACGAAGATGCTTTAGATGTCGCACGAAAAGTAGGTGGACTTGATATTTTGGGAATGGTTGGTACCTATCTAGCATGTGCAAAACACCAATTGCCTTTTGTTATTGACGGAGTCATCTCTATAGCTGCTTTGTTGGTTGCACACGCCTTAAACGAGAGTGTTTTAGATTATGCCTTTGCTTCGCATTGTTCAACAGAACCGGGGTATCAAGTGGTTAGTGAGTTTTTGAACCTTTCGCCAATGTTGCAATTAGATATGCGTCTAGGTGAGGGAACGGGGTGTCCATTATTGTTCTTTTTAATGGATATGGCAAAGCAAACTATGGAAACTATGCCAAGTTTTAAAACGGCACATTTAAATAAAGATGATTATGTAGACATAAGAAACAAAAAACTGGAGGAATAAACATGCAATTATACACAAAGACAGGGGATAAAGGGTTAACGAAATTAGTAGGTGGACAAAGCGTTGCTAAAGATTCTGAACGTGTATGTGCCTATGGTACTTTAGATGAATTAAATTCATGGGTAGGGTATACAATTAGTCAAATGGACAAACAAGATCCTATTGCTGATGAATTATTGCAATTACAACATTATTTATTTGACTGTGGTTCGGATTTATCCACACCACATGGTGTATACCCATATAAAGTAGATCAATCTTTAGTAGATTGGATTGAGAAACGGATTGATGTGTACGCAGAAATTCCACCAGCGTTAGAATCATTTATTTTACAAGGTGGTCATCCTATTGCAAGTATGATTCATGTGGCACGTACGATTGCACGTCGTGCAGAACGTCATATCGTAGGCACAATGTGGACAACAGAAATTAATAATCAAGTGCTTGTTTTTGTCAATCGTTTATCAGACTACTTTTTTGCTTTAGCACGTGTTTTAAACTATCAACACGGGGTTAAAGATATTCCCTATGAACGTAGTGGAAAAGTATTCCATAACAATATTACAAAAACAGATGTAGAACGTTGGGCAAAAGAAAGAGATGCTCGTTAATACATAAATAATAATAGATTTTACAGAATAGGGACTACCTAGACATATTGTCTAGGTAGTCCTTTTATTTATAATAGTTTATTATGAACTATCGGGCATATAGTACATATTACTAAAATTTTTTTAAGTGTTTATTAAAGGGTGTTGATGAATGCTCTTTTCTTAGTGGTATAAAAACAATCGTGTCATACAATAAAAACGCTTACTTATGTGATTTATTGCACATCCAAACGATACGGATTCTGAAAAGAGTATATAATAGGAGGTGAGATATTTCTAAGTAGGGGTTAAATTGTGGATAGTCACAAAAAATTTGATTAGGAAGGGTAAAAGTTGTATTTAATTCTGCTTATCAATTGTTAGTTCACATGAGATAAGGTGGAATATACGTAGGAGAAATACTGTCCCATGTAGCAGATATTTATCTGTTTTCAATTGATGTGATGAGTGAAAAAAATACATATACTGTGTTATATAATGAAATTTATTTTTCAAATAGAAAACGTTTGACAAAACACTTGTAAGCCTATACAATTTATATATTAAAAGATTATTAGAGAGTGTTTAATCTAGTAGGGAGGTATATAGAGCTGACAAAAAGTGTGTCAATATGGGTTAGGAAAAGATAATCTCTGTTTGATTATCATGGGTGAGGAGGCGTATTTGTATAGGTATATAAATGATATATAGAGTAAAACATGTACTTAGGAGGAAAATATGAATAAAAAATGGGTAAAAACTGTACTAGTGTGTTTAGCAGGAATAAGTATAACAAAAATGACAACGTTTACAAATGTGTTTGCACAGACAAATCATGTTAATTTAGCCTTACATAAACAGGCTAGTTCAAGTGCAGATGAAGCAGACGTATTCAATGCTAGCCAAGTCACAGATGGACGCTTAGATACAAGGTGGGCTAGTGATGTTGGGGTTAATCAAAAATGGATAAGTGTAGACTTAGGGTCAATACAAAGTGTAAGATCTGTGGTATTAGATTGGGAGAGAAAAAATGTAACGGATTACCGAATTTTAGTATCTGAAAATGGAACAGATTGGACTGAAGCAAAAGTTTTAACGACACAACCGAATGCATTTCGTGACATTATTAATTTTGATACTGCATATCAAGCTCGCTATGTGAAACTAGAAGTGAATAATTTTAATCCAACAGGAGAAAAAGAAGACGGACGTTCTGTAACGTGGGCGACAGTATCGCTATATGAATTTGGTGTTTATACTGAAACGATTGATGCACCAATTAATTTAGCGTTTCGTAAGCCAGCAAGAAGTAGTGCAAATGAGGCATCATTTTTAAATGCTAGTTTAGCTACTGATGGAAATGAAAACACGAGATGGGCTAGTGATGTGGGAATTAATCAAAAATGGATAAGCGTAGATTTAGGATCCTTACAAACTGTAAAATCTGTTGTATTAGATTGGGAGAGAAAAAATGTAACAGATTATCGGATATTAATCTCTGAAAACGGAACAGATTGGACTGAAATGAAGCATCTTACTCAAAAACCAGCTCAATTTAAAGACATTATTCTTTTGGATAGACCTTATCAAACACGTTATATTAAAGTAGAAATCAATCATTTTGATGCTTCTGGGGAAACAAAAGAAGGAAAATCTGTGACGTGGGAAACTGTATCTTTGTATGAACTTGCTGCTTATGCTAAGGATTATCAAGAAGATACAAACACGCAAACATTACAAGAGATTGCTCAAGGATTAACTATTCCAGCTATTTCAGCTGATATGCAAAAATGGCAATTACCTGATGTTCCAAAAGATGTTGAGATAGAATTTATTGGAGCGGATTTTGAGCAAATTATTGATAGAGATTTAACGATATATCGTCCTTTAGTAGACACTAAAGTTTCTGTGAATTATCGTTTAAGACGGGGAGAGGAAGTATTTGAAACTCCTGCTTTTGATATTATTGTTCCAGGTCAATATACGATAGAAGCAAGTGATAATGTTAAGCCAGCTATTTTGCCATCTATTGCAGAGTGGAAAGGACATACTGGGCAGTTACCAATCCGTCAATTAACACGAATAGTTGTCAATCCTTCTAGCATGCAGGAGTTAATGCATGTGTTGACATCCTTTAGAAAAGATTATCAAGCAATAACAGGAGTGGCACTTGATATTGTTGAGGGTACCGTACCAACGGATACAGATATTTATTTCACTTTAGATTCATCAGATAAAGGATTAAAAGATGAAGGGTATCGTATTGCAATAGATAACCATGTGGCAGTAGAGGCAACTCACAAAAAAGGTGCTTATTGGGCAACACAGACATTGTTACAAATGTTAGTGGCACAAAAAGACCACTTTCCAAAAGGTTTAGCTCGTGATTATCCTAAATATGCACTTAGAGGCTTTGTATTAGATGTGGGCAGAAAACCTGTAAAATTAAGCACTTTACGTGAAATGATTAGAACATTAGCGTGGTATAAGTATAATGATATTCAATTGCATTTAAATGATAATTACATTTGGGTAGAAGAATACCAAACAAGTGAGAACCCTTATGGTGCTTACTCCGCTTTTCGTTTGGAATCGGAGATAAAAGAGGGGGGCAATGGCGGATTAAATAAAGCAGATCTGACGAGTAAAGATTTGTATTATACGAAACAAGAATTTAAAGACTTGATTGATGAGGCTAAGGAAATGGGAATTCAAGTCGTTCCTGAAATTGATGCTCCAGCGCATGCTCTTGCTTTTACAAAAGTACGACCAGATTTAACAATGACAAATAGACAAGTTAGAAGATGGGTAGATCATCTAGAAGTTGGCAATCCTCAAGCAATCCAATTTATTAAAGATGTGTGGAGTGAACAGTTGAACGGAGAAAGTGCACCTTTTGCTAATACATCAGTTATGCATATTGGAGCAGATGAATTTGAGGGAAATAATGAAGGCTTTAGACGTTTCACAGATGAACTGTTGACATTTGCTAAAGAAAATCACAAAACACCACGTGTATGGGGAAGTTTATCTATGAAACCGGGAAGTACGCCTGTTCAGTCCGAAGGTGTTCAAATGAATATTTGGAATACAGCTTGGGCTAATCCGAGTGACATGTACAAACAAGGATACCAATTAATTAACACGGTAGATGGACCTTTATATATCGTGCCAGGAGCAAATTATTACAATGATTATTTGAATAATGCCTATTTATATCAATCTTGGGAACCAAATAAATTCGATCATGTGACTATTCCAGCAGGCTCTACACAAATGTTAGGTTCAGCATTTGCCATTTGGAATGATATGATTGATAAAAAAGGCAATGGCATTTCAGAATATGATATTTATAAACGATTTGAACGTGCTTTACCTACTCTATCTACTAAAATGTGGGGAAATTCTGATATTGAGCATTACAATGATCTGATAAGTCGTTCTGCAACAATCAATTTACCTCCAATAATTAATCCGTATGATAGAGCTAAAACGCTTACTGACACAGTCTTGAAGTATCATTTTGATACAAGTACACCTAGTGATGTATCTGGTAATCATTATCATGGCATACATGCGGAGAATGTAATTTATTCTCAAGGAAAAAATGGGAAAGCATTACATTTAGCAGGAGAGAAAAGTTTTGTTCAGTTACCTATTCAAAATATAGGTCCAGAGTATACTGTATCATTTTGGATTAAACTAGATGATGATGCTACTGGAGAGCAAATTATTTTGGAATCTCAAAAAGGAAGTTTGAAAGCTGTTCAAAAAGAAACAGGGCAAGTAGGATTTTCACGTGAGGGATATGATTATTCATTCAACTATACGTTACCTAAAAATGAATGGGTGCATTTAAGTATTAAAGGGCATCAGAATTACAGTGAGCTGTATGTGAATAATCAGTTAGTAGATACTCTAGGTTTGGGAAGAACGGGAAATAAACTTTCAACATTTGTTTTACCAACAGAACGAATTGGTAGTCAGACTAAAGCAATGAAAGGATTATTAGATGATTTAGTAGTTACCTCCCATCAAAATAGTCAACTGGGTAGTGTGCCATCAAATGAATTAGTCGTCAGTAGTGATAATGAGGAACTAGACGGAGAAAATGGAAGTATAGCGAATGCATTTGATAAAAATCCTGCGACTATTTGGCATACAAAATGGTTCCCAAATAAACAAGAATTGCCTGCTAACATTTTGATTGATATGCAAAATCCACGCCTTATAAGTGGAATGGCATATTTGCCAAGGGGCGATTATGAAAATGGAGATATTTTAGAGTACCAACTATATGGGAAATTATCTGAACAAGATTCGTATACTCTATTGAAAGAGGGTACATTTACAGAAGGAAAACAGAGAAAATATATAACATTCGACGAGCCAAAATTGCTACAATACTTGAAATTAGTGGTTGTTTCAGGCAAACATGGTTTTGGTTCAGCAGCTGAGTTTGATATTTATGAAGTGGATTTAACACAACAACTAAAAGATTTAGTCGTGGAAGCAAAAGGATACAGAGATATATTATCTTCCTACACAGAACAATCTGTTGAACAATTAAAACAGAGTGTTTCTCAAGCAGAAGAGTTATTGAACAGTCCGTCCGATTCTCTACAACCATTTATTGAGAAGATTGCGCAATTAAAACAAGCATTACGTCAATTAGTTGTGAAAGAAGATGTTGTACCACAAGAAGAAACATCAAAAGAAACTAGTGCAAAACAAGAAGAGGCACCCCATGAAAGTAGTGTGGAGCAAGATGTGCCGTATGAAAATAGTACAATGCAAAAAGTCACATTGCATGAAAGTGGCATAACGCAAAAGTCCACATTGTATGAAAGTAGCACAACACAAAAATCCACGTCACAAGATAGTAGCATAACACAAAGGACTGTTTCAGACTCATCACAAGTGAGTGGCAGTTCTCAAGAAAGTAGTTCTGCACAAAGCCATAAAAATAAATTTTTACCATTCACTGGAAGTAGTATGCCAATGATTATAATAGGGGGAGTCAGTATTGGAATAGGGGTAGCTATACTACAAAAGAAAAGAGTAACTCGTAAATAGGAGTAATAAGAGGTGTATTATGAAAATAAGAAAATGGACATACCATATAGCAATTGTTGGTTTATGTTTAGGATTAGGAATAGGAAAGGAGAGTAGCGTATTGGCGAATCAAAAAGTTAGTCAATCATCATCTGAACCGACACGTATTAAAGTCAGTCAATATACTCAAAAAAATGTGACTATTCCTCTACATACAGATTGGAAATTCAAGTTGGGACAAGTAAGTTATGCTGAACAAGCTAATTTTGATGATTCATCGTGGGAAACTATTCAAATCCCACATGATTATAGTATAACGCAAGACTATACATCTCGTGGAGAAGCAGAAAGTGGATACAAACCCGGAGGGATTGGCTGGTATCGTAAAACATTTACTCTTGGCGAGAATTTAGATCAGGAACGACTTATTTTAAATATTGACGGAGCTTACATGAATGCTGAAGTGTATGTGAATGGACAGAAACTTGGCATGCATCCTTATGGGTATACAGGCTTTTCATTTGATATAACCCCTTACGTTCGATTTGGAAAACAGAATGTATTGGCAATAAAAACAGATAATCCAATTCCTAGTTCACGTTGGTATTCTGGGAGTGGGTTATATCGCAGTGTAAATTTAATTGTGAAACCAAATGTTCATGTAAAAACACATGGAATTGTCATAAGAACACCGGATTTGAATCGTACATTCGGACAAGAAGGCAACAGTAAGGTTGAGGTAAGTACAACTGTTGTCAATACAACTGAAACAGACGCTCAAATCGTTGTGAAACAGACACTTTTTGAACGGGATAGCAATGGAATGCTAGGGGCGCAAGTTGCTAGTGCTCAAGATGTGTTACAAGAGGTTTCTGCCAAACAAGATATAACAGTCAATTCTAATTTTGTGGTGACACAACCTAAATTGTGGAGTCCAGAGCATCCCAATTTATATGTTTTACGCACGGAATTATTTAAACAGGGCGAAAAAATTCAAGAAGTTAATCAAGAAATGGGATTTAGATACATTCAATTTGATGCCAATACAGGTTTCTCATTAAATGGTTCGCCAGTTAAATTGAAAGGTGTGAGTATGCACCATGATCAAGGAGCTTTAGGATCAGCAGCTTACTATGATGCCATTGAACGCCAGTTTCTCATTTTGAAACAAATGGGAGTAAACGCCGTTCGTGTGACACATAATCCTTCAGCACGTGCTATGAAAGATGTTGCTAATAGGGTAGGTATGCTTTTAATTGAAGAAGCATTTGACACGTGGCACTATGCAAAAAATGGAAATACAAATGATTATGCTAAGTGGTTTACCCGTAGCTTAGGTGAAGATGGTAAATTGTTAGAGCATGCTCTTAGTGAGCAAACGTGGGCTGAATATGATACGAAACAGATGGTAAGACACGGTATTAACGATCCGTCTATCATTATGTGGTCAACTGGAAATGAGGTAATGGAGGGTTTTTCTGGAAATGTGTCTGCCTATCCTCAAGTGATTGCACAAATAGGAACATGGATTGATGCTCTTGATGGAACTCGTCCAGTCACGTTAGGTGATAATAAATTGAAAGACAATTGGACAGAAGCTATCGGCATGGCGGAAAGTTTGACCAATAAATCAGGATTACAAGGGGTTGTTGGATACAACTATGCCGGGGGAAGAGCCTATGATGCAGCACATCAACAACACCCAAATTGGATTATTTACGGATCTGAAACAGCTTCTGCAATTAATAGCCGTGGTGTATATAATGTTAAGGGAAATGCACAACGTTCAGATAAGCAGTTAACCTCATACGATCAAAGCACTGTAGGTTGGGGACATGTGGCAAGTCAAGCATGGTATGATACCGTTACACGAGATTTTGTGGCAGGAGAATTTGTGTGGACAGGATTTGATTATTTAGGAGAACCAACTCCTTGGAATGGTGTAGGGTCTGGTGCTGTAGGAAGCTGGCCGTCGCCAAAAAGTTCGTATTTTGGAATTGTTGACACGTCAGGTGTGCCTAAAGACAGTTACTATTTTTATCAAAGTCAATGGAATACTAAGCAAACCACTTTACATGTTCTACCAGCTTGGCATCATGAAGTCGTAGCCAAAGATAATGACAATCAAGTTGAAGTAGTCGTTTATTCTAATGCACATAAAGTGAAATTGGTGTATATTGCACCAGACGGAACGCAAAGTGATTTAGGGGAGAAAACATTTACAAAATACACTACACCAACTGGATTTGCATACCAATTATATCAAGGTGCAGATAAACAAAGAGAAGAACATAAAAATTTATATTTAACGTGGAAAGTTCCCTATCGTGATGGCACAATTAAAGCTATTGCATACGATGAAAACAATCAAGAAATAACAGATACAAAAGGAACAAACCAAGTGAGTACGTTTGCTCAAGCGAGTAAGCTAGTTACTAAGGTGAATAAAGATGTGATTCAAGCAGATGAACAAAGTTTAGCCTATGTTGAAATTGATGTACAGGATGCTGAAGGCAACCTAGTGGCAAATGCCGATACGGCTATTACTGTTCAAGTAACCGGACCAGCCAAGTTGATAGGACTAGATAATGGAAATGCTGTAGATCATCAGTCTTATCAAGAAAATAACCGAAAAGCGTTCAATGGAAAACTTGTGGCTATTGTGAAAATGACAGGTGAAAGTGGACAAGTGAGCTTGACAGCGTCTGCAAGTCACTTAGCAAGTAGCACGTCTACTATTCAAGTTACTGAAAAAGAAAGTAGTGAACAGTCCAATCCAATAGAAAGTTATGTGTTGTCTAAAATCATTTATTTGAAACGTGGAAATGATGTGCAGTTACCACACACAATACGTGTTCGTTATGCTGATGGACAAGAAGAGGATAAGGCAGTAAGTTGGAATATGAGTTCAGATGTCACACAAAAGCTCTCTAACGGAGAATCTAGTATGATTGAGGGGACTATTGAAGGGACAGGTGTTCCAGTAAGTGTGTATGTTAATGTTATTGATGAAGTTGTAGCTATGGAAAATTATAGTACTGCTACCGAGAGAGGTGTGCGTCCTGTTTTACCAGAAACTGCTTCAGCATATACAGCACAAGGTACATTAATCAATGCACAATTCCCAGTAACATGGGAAAATACGCCTAATGAGATGTTCAACGATACAGGAGTAGTGATAATTAGAGGTCAAGCAGATGTTTTAGGAGAAAAATTACCTATACAAGCAACAATACGAGTTGCAGAAAAAACAATTACTATAGCACAAAATGTTGCACCTGTTGTTGTCCGTTTAACAGAAGATACACCAGAACATTTACGTTCAGATAATTTACTTGCTATAAACAATCGTTCTATTACGGTGTCTTCAAATGATGGTGGTGGAGATAATCCTAGCGTATGGTCTAATTATAAGGCTGCTCAAGCGGGGATTAAAACATCAACTTTAAACTTTGAATATGATACAGCACAAAACATTACGCAAGTGACACTATATCATAATCGAGATAGTTGGTCAGCTAGAGCACCAAAATCTGTTCAATTTACATGGAAAGCTAGTCCAACAAGTCAAGAAGAATCAATATCTGCTCAAATTGTAGGTAGCCCAACAGAAATAGGGAGTGTTACAAAAACCGTATATCGCTTAGCTAAACCCGTACCGGCAGTTGTATTTAGTATTCATGTGGAAAATTCTGATGAAGATTTAGGGAACCGACAAGCTTGTATTGTATTTTCGGAAGTTGAATTGCATACTGCCTTGGAAGAATTCCCACTAAAATCAAGTGCCACTTTAGCAAATTGGAGTGTTAATGGAAAAGAGGCAACTCAATATCAATTGAATAATCGACAAATAAAAATATCCGATTTGGTTGCTGATATTGTTGCCAATAATGAATCCGAAAATGTTGCAGTAACCGTGCTGCCAGCAAGAGATAATGTTATAAATATTTTCACGAAATCAGAAGATAAGACAAAAACATTAACGTATCAAGTATTGTTGAATACTTTAGAAAGTGATGATGACTCATTGGATATTCCAGCAGAACAGACAACCATTAATGTAGGTTCTGTACAACCGGGAGAATCAGATAAAGCGGGTAATGCAATAGATAAAAATCCTAATACAATTTGGCATACAAAATGGAGTGGAGATACACTTGAAAATTTATGGCTTTCTCTTGATTTAGGAACTACTCAAGCTATAGAAGCCTTACGTTACTTACCTAGACAAACTGGTGGTGACAATGGGAAAGTATTAGAATATAGGGTAGTTGTTAGTCAAGACGGACAGACATGGGAAGAAGTAGCCCATGGGAATTGGGACAATAATGCCGAATGGAAAATTGCACAATTTGATAAAGCAGTACATGCTAGATATGTTCGCTTACAAGGTGTTCAAACAGTCGGAGATGGTGGGCGTGAAAATACATTCATGTCTGCTGCAGAAGTTCGTGTCCGACGTGCAAGAGCTTTGCCAGAACAACCAACTGAGCAAATAGTAGACACCCATGTGACATTTGAAAAAGACGTGGTTATTTATACTGGACAAGCAATAGAAAATGAGCCAGTAGTAACCATAAATGGCAAAACGTTGACAAAAGATACAGATTATACTGTTACGTATGAGCATAATACAGATGTAGGCAAAGCTAAAGTAATTGTAGAAGGAAAAGGCAATTATACAGGAAGAGTAGAAAAAGAGTTTACTATATCTGCTCAAACACTAATTCCAGAGCATGTCAAAGTATCTGAAATGCTGAAAGAATATACTGGACAAGCAATAGAAAATGAGCCAGTAGTAACCATAAACGGCAAAACGTTGACAAAAGATACGGATTACACGATTACGTATGAGCATAATACAGATGTGGGCAAAGCCAAAGTAATTGTAGAAGGAAAAGGCAATTATACAGGAAGAGTAGAAAAAGAGTTTACTATATCTACTCAAACACTAGCCCCAGAGCATGTCAAAATATCTGAAATGCTGAAAGAATATACTGGACAAGCAATAGAAAATGAGCAGACAGTAACCATAAACGGCAAAACGTTGATAAAAGATACAGATTATACTGTTACTTATGAGCATAATACAGATGTGGGCAAAGCAAAAGTAATTGTAGAAGGAAAAGGCAATTATACAGGAAGAGTAGAAAAAGAGTTTACTATATCTGCTCAAACACTAACCCCAGAGCATGTCAAAATATCTGAAATGCTGAAAGAATATACTGGACAAGCAATAGAAAATGAGCCAGTAGTAACCATAAATGGCAAGACGTTGATAAAAGATACAGATTACACGATTACGTATGAGCATAATACAGATGTGGGCAAAGCTAAAGTAATTGTAGAAGGAAAAGGCAATTATACAGGAAGAGTAGAAAAAGAGTTTACTATATCTACTCAAACACTAGCCCCAGAGCATGTCAAAATATCTGAAATGTTGAAAGAATATACTGGACAAGCAATAGAAAATGAGCCAGTAGTAGCCATAAACGGCAAAACGTTGACAAAAGATACAGATTACACGATTACGTACGAGCATAATACAGATGTGGGCAAAGCTAAAGTAATTGTAGAAGGAAGAGGCAATTATACAGGAAGAGTAGAAAAAGAGTTTACTATATCTGCTCAAACACTAACCCCAGAGCATGTCAAAATATCTGAAATGCTGAAAGAATATACTGGACAAGCAATAGAAAATGAGCCAGTAGTAACCATAAATGGCAAAACGTTGACAAAAGATACGGATTACACGATTACGTATGAGCATAATACAGATGTGGGCAAAGCTAAAGTAATTGTAGAAGGAAAAGGCAATTATACAGGAAGAGTAGAAAAAGAGTTTACTATTGTGACTAGACCAGTAAACATCGACAAGAAACCATTGCTTGATATATTTAACGCATTATCTAAATTGGAAGCAGAAAATTATTGGAGTGGTTTTGAGACTTTACGTGAACAACTTATTGAAACAGAGATGTTGTTGCAAAAATCTGATGTGGCACAAGATGAATTAAATCAACAGTTGGATCGTTTAATCAAGGTAGAAAAAGAATTAGAAGAGGCAGAAATCTTGATTGATGCCAAAACGTATATTACCGTTAAGCTGAAAAAAGGAGAACGTCAAATTGGTACACGTTTGAAAGTAGATGAGATTAAATATGTCCCATCCTTAAAAGAAAAATCGCATGTGACATATCATATCTATTTAGTCGACGAAAAAGCTCACTCGGTATTATACGATAAACCGGTTATTATTACCGTTCCGTTCAATGCCTTTAAGAAAGAGGAATTAAAATCTGTTGAATTTATTAAAGACGAAAAAAGCATGAGCTCGCTTAAATTTGCCTTTCTTCATGAAAAAGAGCAAGATTTAGGAGTGGTTGTGCGTGCCGAACAGTTAGGACAATATGCATTTATTTTGTCACGTCCAATCCAACCAAAAGAGGAAACACAATCATCTAATACATCTACCAGTAACATTGTAGAAGAAACGTCAGATGAAACAACCAGTCTAGTTCAAACAACAGACACAGTGCTTTCAACAAATCGTCATGCACAAACAGAACAGTCCTCTTTAACTAAAAAACGTACGCTTCCTTATACGGGCGAAAGTTTTAGACAGTATTTTGAATACGGTTTGTTAGCATGCCTTTGTGCAGGATACATCGTAAGGTATAGTAGAAGAAAATATAATTAAGATTGCTTACGAATGAATAGATGAGTGAGGAAAATTAAATGAAGAAAATGATTTATGTATTTTTACTGATAGTAAGTATATTGGGCGTGTCATCTCGTACACATGCAAATGAGACAGAGTATCAATTCAGTCCAAATATTCATCAGGTAACCTATCAAACAGGTACGTTTGCTCTGAATAATGAAAAAGTAAAACTGATTTTTGACGGAGAAGTTGATGATATTACTAAAAACCGTGCAAAAGCATTACTAAACACTTATGGCATAGCTTATGATGAAGCAAGTGCATATCAACCTGAAGAGCGAGTTATCGTTGTGAGAACGCTCTTACCTACAGATACGCAACAAGAACACTTTGCTCACAACGATGCATATACATTAAGTGTTACTGAGAAAAAAATTGAGCTGATAGGAAAACAGACAGATGCATTGTTCTATGCTCTAGCAACATTAGAACAGATTATGGAACAATCTTCCCAAGGATTAATTCATCAATTAACGATTGCCGATTATGCTGATGTAAAATATCGAGGATTTATTGAAGGATATTATGGAATTCCTTGGTCGCATGAAAACAGAATGTCTTTAATGGACTTTGGTGGGAAATTTAAGGCAAATACGTACATTTTTGCACCAAAAGACGATCCTTATCATAGCAGCCGTTGGAAAGAATTATATCCACAAGAAGAATTAACAAAAATTAAAGAATTAATTGCAAAAGGGAAAGAAAATAAAATTCGTTTCGTTTGGACTATTCATCCTTTTATGAGTAGTGCGAGATTTGATTTTAATAATTATGCCGAAAATTATGCCTCTTTAGTGAATAAGTTTGAACAACTTTATGCTGAGGGTGTGCGTCAATTTGGTATTTTGGCTGATGATGTTGGGAGCATTAATCGTGAACATTTACTCCGTTTATTAAATGACATTAGTGCATGGGCAAAACAAAAAGGTGATGTTGAAGATATTCTATTTTGTCCAGCAGGATATAATCATGCTTGGCAAGGCAATTATGCTGAAATGAAAAAATTGAATGAAGCACCTGACAATGTGCAATTCTTCTGGACAGGAGATACAGTTGTGAGTGGAATTTCTCAAGGTGCAGTAGATCGTTTCAGACAAGGTAGTGCCATTGCAACAAATAACACACGTAAACCGTATTTTTGGTTTAACTGGCCCGTTAATGATTATAAAGGAAGTCGCTTATTAATGGGACCTGGAGTATTATTACAACCTGGAGTAGAGCATGTTTCCGGAATTGTGACCAATCCTATGCAGCAAGCACAAGCAAGTAAAGTAGGTATTTTTGCCACAATAGATTATGCGTGGAACACAAGAGATTTTAATGCACAACAAAATTGGGAAAGAGCATTTTCCTATATTGATGAGACTGGTGCAAGCAGTCTAAAAGAACTGGCAAAACATTTACAAGATGCTTCACCAAATGGGCATGGGTTAAATGTACCGGAATCTGTGGAATTGGCACCAAAACTACAACAATTTATAGAAAAACTGAATAATGAAGAAACAATTTTGAATGTTGCTGAAGAAATGAGTAAAGAATTTCAGATATTATACCAGGCAACACAAGATTATGAAGAAAAAGGTTCTAATGCATTATTAAAATCAGAAATAAACCCTTGGCGTAAGCAATTAGCTGACTTGTCAAAAGCTAATGAATACTTTATCCATGCTGCACGTCATTTAGAATTGGAAGATAAAGATGCTGCTTGGGTAAATTATTCTAAAGCACTAGCTTATTATGAATCCTCTAAAACACATCGTGTACAAAATTTAAACAATACAGCACTTGTTGAGGCAGGGGCTAAACACATTATTCCATTTACAGAACAGCTGAAAGAAAAAATATCTGAAAAAATAACACGTTTAATATTGCCACAAAAAGAAAATGAACAACCTATTCCATTAAAACGTTTAATTAAATCAAATGATTTTAGCAGTTTGTATCAAGGTCAAGAAGATAGTTTAGTGGATGGAAATTCGGATACTTATGTTTGGTATAATATTGCAGGCAATTCATTGCAGCCAAATGCATATATAGGACTAGATTTAGGAAATGTATTTAAAATTGGTGAGATTTCCTTCTTACAAGGGACACCAAGCGTTTCAGACATTTTTGAAGATGCCGTTTTGGAGTATTCACTTGATGGCATAACATATATGCCAGTCACATCATCTGTCTTTAATACAAAAGATGTTATATACAATGCTACACAGGACAATATATCTGCTCGTTATATTCGTCTAAGAAATGGACGTGCAACAAATAAATGGGCAGCAATGCGTGAAATTAGTGTGCAAACTATTGAAAAAACACCATATTTATACACGAATATAGAAGAATTAAAAGAAACACCAACAAGTCGACAAGACAATACATTCCACTTGAATTCTTTACATCAAGTTAGTGTAAAACCTCAACAATATATTGGGCTAGATTTACAGCGTATTCGTTCAATTAAAGAGATTGGCATTCAACAAAATGACAAGCTAACCTTATTTGCAGGAGATAACCAAGACTTTTTAACGGAAGTTACAGGAACAATCCCAGCTACAGCACGCTATATTGTTTTAAAAAATACAAGTAATCAAGAACAGACAGTTGATATTTCTCAATTTGATATTCAAACGCACGATATTTTGCCATTACGTGTGGCACACACCAATTATTCAAGTGTAGAAAATCCATTAGCTGCTTTTGACGGGAATACGACTTCTCAAGCATGGTTGAAAAATAGCCAACATGCTGGAAAATATATTGTATATGATTTAGGGCAAACAATAACACTTGATAAGATTTCGCAAATTGTAGCAGACTCAGAACATGATTACATTAGACACGGAAAAATTTCGGTATCTGAAAATGACCGTGACTATATAGATGTACTGACTTTAGGCGATGACACTCAAGATTTGGAAATTTCTGGAGTATATCCAGATCGTAATGTTCAATTACTTAGTAAGTCTGCTCAAGTTAATCATATTCCAACACGTTACATTAAAGTGGAAATCACAAAAAATAAAAGTGGTGATGATAAATGGGTGAGATTTAATGAAATCGTGTTGAATGATTTGTCTGAGCTACCAAGTGAGCATAATCCAACGTTTATTGTCAATCCGAGTGTCAGCAATGCAAACCGTGCAGAACTTGCTATAGACGGTAATTTAAACACAGCATTTAGAGGGGCAAATGAGGGAGGATCACTCATTTACAACCTATCAGAAACTGCTTATTATAATACATTTACGATTTTACAGAGCGAAAACACATCAAACGCTAAAGTTAGTGTGAAACATCAAGACAATACATGGGAAGAAATTGGTTTATTAGATCAAAGTCTAAAAACATTTGATTTAAAATTGTTACGAGATATTGTGAGTATTAAAGTTGAATGGACGCAAGACAATGCACCAGTCATTTATGACATGTATGCTCAAGCGGGAATTAATCGCTATCCACTACAAGAAGCTATTCAACAAGCTAAAGCATTAGTAGAAACTGACTATGCACACGGATTTGATGAGTTGAAAAAAATCCTAGATACTGCCGAGGAACTATTGACTGCTGATGCATTAACAGTAGAGGATAGAGATAAGGCAATTAACCAAATCCTTGAAAAACGCCGTGCATTAGTACCGTATAAACGATTTGATGAGCAGCATATTCATGTAAAAACAGTAGATACTCCAGAGTTAGCAGAGGCTACATTACGTGTTAATCCGTTAACATTGCCAGACTTAAAAACACGCTACGAGGCTTATCTATTGACACTAGTATCCAAAAATCATCCTATACAACTAAATCAGGTAGTGCAAATGGAATTTCCACTTAATCCAAAACTAACGTTTAAACAATTTATGAAACGTATAAATGGAGAATGGATAGAGTACAAACATGACATCATTTATGATGAAAATAATGTTGCTGTAAGGATAAAAACGGAAGATAGAGAGCTAGGAGAATATAGTATTGTGTACAAAGAAAGTGTTGAAGATATACAAACATCAAAACCGTCTGATGAAGATTCAGGAACAACAAATAATGTAGACGATAAAAAAGATGACACATCAACAACTTCACATGACACAACAGAAACGTCTAGCACCTTGCAGAAAGAAACGACAAGAAAATCAGAAAATATGACAGGAACTACTCAAGCGTCAAGTCATAGTTCGCATCAAAACTCTCAAAGTAGCATGCAAAACAAAAACAAAGGAAATGCGGTGTTACCATTTACAAATGAGGGAATAAATAGCAATCTATTGATAATAGGTATTGGGTTATGTATCGTTTCTTTGGGCATAATACTAATAAATCAAAAAAAATCTAACCGTTACTAAGATATAACTAGCAAACTTGGAGAAAAAATGCACTGTTTAAATATCTCAAACAAATAAAAATTGGGAAAAATCTAAACATAGAGTCATTATCAACTTGATAGAAAAGTTGATAATGACTCTGCATTTTTTACCAAAAGAACATAAAAAGTAAGATAGTTTTGTTGTTTCCGTTAAATTGATGATCATCAACATCAATTCTAAATTATTATAAATCTCTTGTAGGAACAGGAGAATAGCTTAACTAGATTTCCCTATTTTCCCTTAGCGTGAAAAGTGTGCCAATGTGAACCTTTATCTGTATGAACTGAAGATTAAAATATTCTAAAAAAAAGCATAAAAAATTTGACGTCGCAGTAAAGAGAAAAGTTTAATTTCAACTAGATATAGAAAGAGTGTACAAATAGATTAGTGAAATTTTCTCGTTCATCAATACGATTGAGTGTATATAATTGGAAGAAGTAAATTTTTTTATCCGACATAGTTTGATAAAAATAAAAAAACACCCAAACAATGTTTGGGTGGTCAATTATTAAAAGAAAGCTAGATACACCTTTGTACCTGTACAAAGAGAACTAAGCATCGTCGATTAGTAGTAGCTTTCCGTTTTATTGGCTCCGCGTCATTGCAGAAAGACAATGTACTATTGCCTTTAGAAAAAATAATTCAGCACATACCGAAAAAATTGTAGAGCCAATAATGGTAGCTACTACTTATTAAGAGTAGTCCAAAATGACGTCATAACCTTACATCGAGGCATGAAATCTACTAAATTTGAGAATAAAGACCTGACTTAAAGCAATGCTTTTCACAGTGGCGGGACCGTGTTGGAATTTCACCAAACTTCCATATTCACAAAAGTACTGGAATAAATTTTCTAGCACGTTCATTATACAATACATTTAGCAAAAAAACAATGCTATTTTTTGAAAAACATTAGCGAATATCAATCGAATGTGATAATGTCTTAAAGTAATCGAATGACAAAATGTCCCAAAATGATAAACTAGAGATATGAAAAGGATAGAATTAACAGTGAATGAAATAAAAAAATATAACGTCATCAAAGCCGTTCATCATGGCAAAAAAACAAAACAACGTGCCTGTGTTGAATTAACATTATCATTAAGACAAATTAACCGACTACTTCACAATTATGTTCAATTGGGTAAGTCAGCTTTTTCTCATAAAAATAAAAAACGCTCTCCAAAGCATAGTCTACCTGAATCTACTAAAACTTTTATTGTAGAA
>NZ_SPPB01000200.1 GCF_004570605.1 Granulicatella sp. WM01
TATCGTCAACGTCTTTCTTAGCAGCATCTTTTTCTTCATCTGTCAAATCTTTACGATTATCAATAGCTGACTTTTTAGTTTCCGCAGCTGTATCAATGGCTGCTTTTGCTGCATTTTTACTATCTGCATTTGGATTAACTTCGTTAATAGCAGTAGTACCGTCTGTCTTAGCTGTGTCTACTTCTGCATTTGTTGTTGCATTATCAACATTTGCTTTTGCTTCT
>NZ_SPPB01000201.1 GCF_004570605.1 Granulicatella sp. WM01
AGGAATCAACACTATGTATTCTAATCTTTTGAGATAGTGTAGAAATCAATTGTGACATAAACTGTGTAGATAGTTTATGCCGAATAGAACACTTAGTAGAGTGTTGTTTTCTTTGTTGAGATAGTAGGTGAGCAGTATCACTAAAATATGTTGATTGTAATACTTCTTTATAGCCATAAAGGTATTGTTTTTGTAGAACAGAGCCACGTTTGATTTCACGTGAA
>NZ_SPPB01000202.1 GCF_004570605.1 Granulicatella sp. WM01
GCTAAAACAACTGCTAAGAACGCTATTGAAGATGCAGCAACTGCTAAGAAAGCAGCCATCGATGCACGTAATGAATTGACAGCAGAAGAAAAAGACGCTGCTAAAAAAGATGTTGATGCTAAAGCTACAGAAGCAAAAGCAAATGTTGATAATGCAACAACAAATGCAGAAGTAGACACAGCTAAGACAGACGGTACTACTGCTATTAACGAAGTTAATCCAA
>NZ_SPPB01000203.1 GCF_004570605.1 Granulicatella sp. WM01
GCGAACTGATACAAATGGACGCTAGCCAATTCAGATGGTTTGGTCAAACTGTCTCTCATCTTCATGTTGCCATTGATGATGCTTCTGGTAATAGTGTTGGTGCCTATTTTGCCCCACAAGAAACGCTAACAGGCTATTATCAGGTGTTACATCAGATATTAACCAATTATGGTATTCCTGCTGCTTTTTTAACGGATAGACGAACGGTATTTGATTATCAA
>NZ_SPPB01000204.1 GCF_004570605.1 Granulicatella sp. WM01
GGTTCACAATGCTTGGTGGCACATAACCTTTTGTTTTGTCCTCTGGGTCCACTGGTGTCAATGGATTGCCATCTTTATCTTTTGGTGTGTACCCTGGTACGTATGGTAACGCTGGGTTATCACTTGGCTCTTCTGGTGTCTTGTCATATGGCACTTTATCTGGATTTGCTGGCTTATTAGGCTCATCTCCTTGAATTTGTGGCACATAACTTCCTGATT
>NZ_SPPB01000205.1 GCF_004570605.1 Granulicatella sp. WM01
ATGATGACAATGATGGATTTACAGATGAGGAAGAAAAAGCTAAGGGAACAGATCCAAAAGATCCAAATTCAAAACCAAGCACACCAGACACATTAACAGTAGCAACAACACCAGTAACAGTACGTGAGAAAGCACCAGTGCCAACAGATAAAAAAGTTGTGACACCAAGTAAAGAGGGATCAACAATTGAGTCAACACCAACAAATGGAATGAGTGTA
>NZ_SPPB01000206.1 GCF_004570605.1 Granulicatella sp. WM01
CAAAGGATTGGCGTAATGCCACTTCTACTGGACGTTGTGTAATAGATTTACCTAAACAGCGTTTATGTTGTTTCAAACGAGTAGGGGTTCTCTTGTGACGAATACGTACCATCCGTGGTAAATCAATTGGTTTTAATGGTATAGATTGATTGTGTATCCAATTATAAACAGTTTTAGTGCAAGGGACTAGTTCATCAGAATGCTGCTTTTTATAAGT
>NZ_SPPB01000207.1 GCF_004570605.1 Granulicatella sp. WM01
CAAGACGTGCAACATCATATTAAATATCATATTATTCATGCCAGCTGGGAAAGAAAAACAGAAAAATGTCATCATTGTGGGCATAATCAACTGATTCGTTATGGGAGTTATTTAAGAAAAATAAAATGATTACCTGTTTATGAAAATCCCACTAAATTACATTTAAAAATGAGACGTTATCAATGTACTTGTTGTCATAAAACGATGACCTGTGAAA
>NZ_SPPB01000208.1 GCF_004570605.1 Granulicatella sp. WM01
GTTGTTTTTTCTTAATAGGGCTAATTGTTTCTTTTCGAATCGGTATGCAATTGTCAAGGTTTATAGCGTGAGCGTGCCTTGACAATAGGCATACTGATTTGATAGACTTTTCAGCCCATATTAAGATGGTTTAAATAATTTTTCTTGCACTAAAAATACTCGAGTTCGTAAATATGTAAAATATTTAAACCCATAACTCATGCGATTTAATAATT
>NZ_SPPB01000209.1 GCF_004570605.1 Granulicatella sp. WM01
TATGGTATTCCTGCTGCTTTTTTAACGGATAGACGAACGGTATTTGATTATCAAAGGAAAGGGACTCAACAGCTTCAAGACGATACCATGACACAGTTTGGTTTTGCTTGTTTTCAGTTAGGTATTAACCTTAAAACAACATCTATTCCACAGGGGAAAGGACGTGTGGAACGTTTAAACAATACCTTACAATCCCGATTACCTGTTGATTTGG
>NZ_SPPB01000020.1 GCF_004570605.1 Granulicatella sp. WM01
GATAGAAACCTCCTTATTACATATCTAAATTAAATGAAAATCCACTTATTAAGTTTATTATACAATAAATCAGTGGACTTTGACAACACAGACATTATGATGAATTAAATTTAAAAGCGAGTAAAAGCGAGTAAACAAAATATCCTTAGGAAATACAAAAAACAAGATAATCCCAGGCATATATGAATTCTCGTCCATTGACTTACTCCCATTCGGGAACACAACGTTACTCCTTCGCAAGTTATCTTGTTAGATACATTATGTCATAAATATGAAAAAATGCCCCTTTGAATTCAAGGGGTTCTCTTTTAACTATCACTTTACAAATCGGCAACAAAGGAGGTATATGTATGGCTAGTTTTCGTAAACGTGGCAAAAAATGGGAATATCGTATTACCTACACTATAAATGGGGAAAAACATACAGAAAGCAAAGGAGGTTTTGCCACTAAAAAAGAGGCTGAATTTCATGCTATTGAACATCAGAATAAAATTAATCAAGGCGGCTATATAACAAGCGGGAACACCCCTTTTTTTCAGTATATGAGCGATTGGGCTAAATTATATAAAAGAGAGGTAGTTTCTCCTGTAACATATAAATCAATCATACGTAGCTGTAAAATGGCTAACACGTTGTTTGGTAATACACCTATAAAAAATATTACTAGACTTCAATACCAATCAAAAATTGCTACCTTAAAAAATAAATCTAAATCAACCGTTCAAAAATATCATATTTATTTTAAAGCCTGTTTTCAAAATGCCGTTATGGATGGTGTTATTACACGTAATCCGGCTGATAATGCTGTAATTGTTGGTAATAAAGAAAGAGATAAAAAGGAAAATATTAAATATATCAGTTATGAAGAAGCACAAAAATTAATAGCTACATTAAAACAGAATATAAAACCGGAATATGTTTCACGTTATATGATTTTATTATCATTATATACAGGAATGCGTTTTGCTGAATGTCTTGCTTTAACATGGGATAGAATAGATTTTAAAGAAAAAACAATACTAATTGATCGTTCTTGGGACTATCATATCACGCAAGATTTTATACCAACTAAAAATAGGGAAATCAGAAAGATTGTAGTAAATGAACACATGCTAAATTTTCTATTACAGTTACCAAAACATAGTGAGTTTATTTTTGCAAAAACTGACGGCACTCTACCTACAAATAACGGTGTTAATCATGCATTGCAAAAAGCCTGCAAACGAGCAAATATCAAAGCTATTACCTTTCACGCTTTACGACATACACACGGGTCAATTTTACTGTATAAAGGTTCATCAATTTTATATATATCAAAACGACTTGGTCATTCATCAACTGCTATTACACAACAGGTATATTTACATTTAATCGATGAGTTGAAAGATACAGAAGAAAAACTGGCATTAAAAATTTTTGATGATCTATGATTTTGTCCAACTTTTGTCCAACCAAAAAATACTTTTTAATATTTTTTAATACTTTCTAAAACACAAAAAACGCTATACAACAGCATTTTCACTGTTATATAGCGTTTAAATATTTTCTAAATATGGAGGCGGCGGGAGTCGAACCCGCGTCCAAACATATTGCCACAATCAATTCTACAATTATAGTTTATTCATTTCAAGTTCACTTCTATTTAGCCAATAAACAGGCATGAATAGTTGCTAATCTGATTATTCTCCTTTACGCACTACAGATGGAAGTTTGTAACGTATCCCACTCATCTAAGACCTGAACCTAACCCATGGGAGAGGCTAGACAGATCAACGCCTGCTGGTTTTTAAGCAGCGAAAGCGAAAGAATTATTTTGTGTTTTGTCAGTTATATTTAAACTGTAACGTTTTAACGTAGCCGTAACCTACGAATTGCCTTAATTGTTCAATCTATGCCTGTCGAATCCGTAACGCCCCCTAAATATCATACACACGATTCTAACATACTTACCTTATAATTGGCAAATACTATTATCTCTTTAAAGATGCTTAGTTCATTATCAGCTACTTCTTGTAGACTGACTACTCTAATACTGACTAAAAATTCCCTCCTTAAATAAGTGCTATGTCTTGGTCATACTCTCCTATTTTTATACTACCCTATCCCCATTATTTACACATCATATAAACTGTTCTAACCAAATGTTCATAAATGTATTCTTTCAACATTATCACTATTAAGTATAACCATCAACTTATTTGATAGTTTTACTGATGATATAACTAGAAGTTCATCAGTCACTTATATTCAATACTTGAAATTTAGTTTTTTGTATACAAAATGACTTTATGCCTGTTGACAAATGTAGAAAACAGATGCTATAATGACCAAAATATTTGAACAATGAAAAAGAAAGTAGTTTATTGGTGGTGTCTTTCAGAAAGCTAGGGGTGGCTGTGACCTAGTACAGTCAATAGACGAATTACACTTTGGAGTTTCCTTTGGCGTGAACGAGCGATAATCGTAATAAAGGATACCACTATTGAGTAGATTTATGCTCTATCGTGGCAATCAAATTTGGGTGGTACCACGGTGTATAATCGTCCCTAGCTTTTTGCTAGGGACTTTTTTATTTTTCAATTGTAAAAATTTTCAACTTTTTTAGGAGGTTCCTATGTCAATTTTAGATGATTTACAATGGCGTAATGCCATTCACCAACAAACCGACAAAGACGGTTTACAACAATTAACCAATGAAAAGAAAATCGCCGTATATTGTGGTGTAGACCCTACTGGAGATAGTATGCATGTTGGGCATTTAATTCCTTTTATGATATTAAGACGCTTTCAATTAGCTGGTCATCAACCTGTTATTTTAATTGGTGGTGCAACTGGAAGTATTGGCGATCCAAGTGGACGAACAAGTGAACGACAACTGCAATCCATGGAAGATGTTCACAAAAACGTTGTGAAATTAACTGCTCAAATGAAAAAATTATTTATTACATCTGAAAAAGATGCCAATGAAATTAAATTTGTCAACAACTACGACTGGACAAAATCCTTATCTTTATTGGATTTTTTAAGGGATTTCGGTAAACATTTCAATGTCAATACAATGCTCTCTAAAGATATTGTAGCTAATCGTTTGGAAACAGGGATTTCATTTACTGAATTTTCATACCAAATTTTACAATCTATGGATTTCTTACATTTATATGAACACGAAAATGTGCAATTACAAATTGGTGGCGCTGACCAATGGGGAAACATTACAGCAGGTTTAGAGCTTATTCGTAAAAAACTTGGTCATGAAGCAAAAGCATTTGGTTTAACTATTCCACTTATGTTAAAAGCAGATGGTACAAAGTTTGGAAAAAGTGCCGGAAATGCGGTATGGCTAGACCCTGAAAAAACAACACCTTATGAATTTTATCAATTTTGGTTAAATCAAGATGATCGGGATGTTATTAAATACTTAAAATACTTTACATTCTTATCTAAAGAAGAAATTTCTGCATTAGAAACAGCTGTTGAAACAGAACCACATAAACGGCAGGCTCAAAAACGTTTAGCTAGTGAAGTCACACAATTCGTACATGGTCAACAAGCCTTAGAAGATGCTTTAAAAATTTCTCAAGCCCTATTTTCTGGAGATATTAAACAATTAAATGCCCATGAAATTGAACAAGGGTTTAAAAATATGCCGACATTTGAAACAAGTGCACCTCACGAAAATTTTGCGGAATGGTTGGTTAATATTGGCATTGAACCAAGCCGCCGTCAAGCACGTGAAGATATTAAAAATGGTGCTATTAGCTTGAACGGGGACAAAATAACTGATATTGAATTTACCATTACGCCTGAACATTCTTTTGAAGAAAAATTCATTATTGTACGTCGTGGAAAGAAAAATTACTTTTTAGTTAGATTAACACACTAATATCCCAAACCGTGCGGGACTGAGAAAAAACTAAAATTTTATCCTTTCGATTAACATTTGAAAAATTGAAAACAGCTTAGAATCAACGTTCCTGATGACGTCATTATAAGCTGTTTTTTATTTTAAAGCCTTTTTTTCAATCCCAGTATGGTTCTTTTGCCTATAAATAAAGGATAAACATGACATTCAATACACTTATTTGATTAAAGTACGGAACTTCTTTCAAGAGTACGTCATAGTTTTGTATATAATGTACATTCTATATACCAACACTATATCCTCTATTTTTATAGGATTTACGTTTGGACTAAACAAATATTTACACATAAGACTTGCTTTCCATTAAGCACTTATCCCTTTTATAGCCAGTTTAGTATCTTCATCATTTTTTAGAAAAGCTCATTTGCTTTGACTAATTTCTAGTACATTTCTTAAAAACTCATGACAGTATAAGTTTTCTTATTGCTTTTAGTAAAGTGGCATTTTATAATACACTTATCACTACTACAAATGAGGGATGTTTATGGACTATAAAAAAATTGCTGATACGGCTTTATTAGCAGGTCGTATTATGCTGGAAAGCAATGCTGAAACGTATCGTGTTGAAGAAACTGTTCGTCATATTTTAAGTGTTGCAAAAGTAGAGCACACAGAATCGTTTGTGCTTCCAACAGGGATTATGATTACTTTAGATGATGAAAATATGGAGGCTATTTCTCTAATTAAGCGTATTACAACACGTTCGACCGATTTGCGTAAAATACACAAGGTTAATTCAATTTCTCGAGATTTAAAAAGTGGCGTTATAACTATCCATGAAGCCTATCGTTTACTTGTTTCAGTAGATGAACAAGAGTACAAACAAATTCATTTTGATATTGCCGTTATCACATTGGCTATAGCATTTACTGTCCTACTTGGTGGAAATATGTACGATTCCTTTTTAACTTGCATTAACGCTATCATTCTTGTCTTAGTTTGGACAACTGGACGTCACTTGAAAATAGGCTCCTTCTTTTCAAATGTTATCGCCTCTATTTTAATGGGATTAATTGCAACATTATGTACGCGGCACTTTCCTAACCTGTTTTCTTTAGATTCTGTCATGGTCGGAAGTATCATGCCAATGGTGCCTGGCACAATTATTACTAATGCTATTCGAGATACTTTTCATGGCGATTTTTTATCTGGTGCCTCTCGTGCTATTGAGGCAGTTTTCATTGCTGTATCAATAGCTCTTGGTGTTGCGATTGGTTTATCACTTGGTGGAGGAGGAGGTTTACTTCAATGATGCCTTTTATTATTGCTGTATTATCGTCTTTTATTGCCGTTTATGCTGGTTCTATTACACTAAATAGCCCACGTAAAGCATTAATTCCTGCTGGATTAGGTGGAGTTGTTTGTTGGATAGCCTACATTTTAATTACACCACACACCACATCTATTTTAGCGAATTTCTATGCTAGCTTAGCCGTAGCTACATATAGTCAAATTATGGCACGTGTCTATAAAATGCCTGTAACACTATTTTTTATCCCCGGTTTCTTACCTATCGTTCCCGGAGTAACGATTTTTAGATCTGTCTATTATTACATCAGTGGTAATAACGATAAATTTTATACTTATTTATCCGAAACTATCCAAATTGCAACATTAATCGCATTAGGTATTGTATTAACTGATGCTTTATTTAAAGCATGGAAAAGAATGCACACTCTTCTCAAACACCATGCTAAAAAAGAATAATCACTTTGTTTACTATGGATTGATTAAAACAGTAAATTGCCAAGTCTAAATAACGTCCGATTGCATTATGAATATGCTAATCTTGAAAAAAATCTAAATAATATATCTTATTGACTTTAATCATTATCTAAACTAAACACTTTTTCAGCTACTATTTGTTAGATACGTGCAGGTGAACTTTTTTCACCTGCACAATTGTTAAATAACTTTACTGACATCTTTTGGAAAAGTCACTTTGTATAAAGTATTTTACGCATTAGTTCTGCCACTTTTTTATCCTACGTTCTTATAAGAGATACAAAAAGGGACTGGGAAACAAGCTTTAAAATAAAAAACAGCTTATAATGACGTCATCATAAACGTCGATTCTAAGCTGTTTTCAATTTTTCAAGTGTTAATCGAAAAGATAAAATTTTAGTTTTTTTCCAGTCCCTTATAATTGAGTGAACCAACTTTGTTTTTTACCAACATAATATCATAACCACACAATTCTTCACATTTCCTCTTTTTATCATCTCTTATCTATACAATCCATTTACTATATATGCTTAACTTTAATGTAAACGTATCAACATATTTCCTCATATAGAAAAGCGTGTATATCATTTTTAGTTGTGTTATTTTTAAAGACAGATTATAATCATTTTGGAGGTTAACTTATGACATTACCTAGTGATTTTAAACAAAAATACACTTCTCTATTAGGAGAAAAAGAAGCCAATGCATTTTTCTATCATTTGGAGCACGAACATATTAAAAAATCGTTTAGATTAAATCCGTTAAAAGCGTCTATTCAACTAAAAGATTATATTAATGAAGATATTGAGCCAGTCCCCTATTGTGAGTATGGATACTATGGACAGATTAGCGGAAAATCTCCTCTACATCAAGCTGGCTACATTTACTCACAAGAAGCCAGTGCCATGCTTGTTGCCACTATTGCCAATGCACAAATGCATGACAAAGTGTTGGATTTATGTGCTGCTCCTGGTGGAAAATCTACTCATCTTGCTGCTCAACTCAATCAAACGGGACTATTAGTATCTAACGAAATTGTTCCTAAACGTGCTAAAATATTAGCAGAAAACATTGAACGTTGTGGCATCACAAATTGCTTAGTAACTAATCACTCCCCTAGTGAATTAACTGCACATTTTCCACATTTTTTCGATAAAATTATTGTTGATGCCCCTTGTTCTGGAGAAGGTATGTTCCGTAAAGATGATAGTGCTAAACAAGAATGGACAAGTGAGACACCGTCATTTTGTGCAGCTCGCCAACGTGATATTTTAACTCATGCTTTAAAAATGTTAAAAAAAGGAGGCGAACTCATTTATTCAACATGTACTTTTGCTCCAGAAGAGAATGAGGAAATCATTAGTTGGCTAATTGAACAATTCCCATTAACATTACTCCCTATCTCATTACCAAATCTATCTGTATCTCATGGGAAATTAGAATGGGGAACTGTTCAACATTTAGACTATACGATTAGAATTTGGCCACACTTAAATCAAGGAGAAGGTCATTTTATTGCCCGACTTCGTTATGAATATGACGAAGAGAATGAAAAAACATTCCTAACTAAAAACAAACACGATAAATTAATAGGATTATCCAAAGAACAGCACACATTATTTCAACAATTTACAAAACAATTTCCCGTGTCTTTATTAGGTCATTTAACCGTCTTTGGCGATCAATTATGGCTTGTTCCAACACTTACTCCACATTTAAAAGGATTAAAAGTTTTACGGGCTGGATTACATTTAGGAACTTTTTTAAAAAATAGATTTGAACCGAGTTTTGCCTTAGCTATGGCACTTAGTCGACACGCTAAACAATTACCACACATCTCTATTTCATACGAACAATGGAAAAAATATGTGTCTGGAGAAACATTCTCTTATCCTAATACTCATATCAGTGGTTGGGTGCTTCTCATCTATCAAGACTTAACGATAGGTTTTGGTAAACTTGTTCAAGATACTGTAAAAAATTTCTACCCTAAAGGTCTGCGCTTTACGCCTTAATAGCCAGTATGACATGTTTACACTGATTTATAAATTAAGTCTACCGCTATGTAGCAATCATATAACTTACTACTTAGTGTTTTATGTTAACATAAAACTTAGTCCTTTGTAGAAGCCTTTATGATAAAAATGCCTTGTCCTATCCACCAAGAATAACGTACAAACGCATATATTCTAAAAAATAAATGAGACTGGGAAAAAACTAAAATTTTATCCTTTCGATTAACATTTTAAAAATTGAAAACAGCTTAGAATCAACGTTTCTGGTGACGTTATTATAAGCTGTTTTTTTGTTTTTAAGACTTTTTTCCCAATCTCATTTTTGATATACACTAAATCGTGTCGGTAAACAAGACAAATTCGCAACACAATTATTTATGTGTAACTAAGTGAAACAAATCTATCTCTTTACCACTATAATTTGACGAATAACAGGTCTTTTTATAATAAATATATAGATTGCATTTCAGTTCTCTTTCTTTATACTCTATTTGCTTATTTCTCACACTTATTCTGTCAGATTTTTTAACCATTTCTTTTTGAAAAAGAAAATAAAACTAATGCCCATTTTTCCAATTTCACAGCACTGACCAACCACATAGACCAAAATAATAGGTAATGATGTAAAGTATGTTGCTATAGCTAGAGCAGGAATAGTCACACACCAATAAAATAAGCCATCCATAACTAGTGTTGATGTCATATCGCCACCTGCACGCATAATATAATAAATTTGTGAATTAAATAGGCTAGCCCAAAATAGAATAGCTGAAATTTGAATGAGCTCAACAGACAATTGATGTGAATGTTCTGAAATATGATATAAATCAGGAACAATATAACTTGTTCCAAACATAATACCACCTAAAATAATAGACACGATTCCAACCGTTTTTAACATCATTTTAGCATTCCAATACGCTTCATCTAGTTTACCTGCTCCTAAACGTTGAGAAATAAAAATAGGAGTAGCTACTGATGCACCTGTCATAAACGCATAAAATATACTTCGTGTTGTATCACTAATTGAATATGCAGCCACCACTTCTCCACCACGTACTCCATAAAGTTTTAAAATTGTTGCTTGAGCAAATGCAAAAATAATTTCATTAAACACTAGCGGCAATGTTTTAACATATATTCTTCGGAATAAATCGGACGAAATATGGCACAATTCTCTCCATTTTGTGTTAAATTCAAATTTATAATAACACACCGCACAATAAATTAAGAGAAACTCAACTATTCGTGAAATAACAGTAGCTATTGCTGCACCAGCAACCCCCATACGAGAAAATCCAAAATGCCCAAAAATCAACACATAATTTAAACATGTGTTCACACCTACTCCCACTAAACTAGCAATAAGTGGCAGTTTAACTTGTCCAATAACTCTAAGGGCATCAAAATAATTAATCGTTAACAAATATGGTGCACACCCAACTAACATAATGCTAATATACTCTATCGTATACTGTTCAATTGTTTCAGATTGAATAAAAAAACGCACAATATCACTCGAAAAACTAAAATAGCTCATCGTAAATAGTGCGTATACGATAATAGATAATATAATCCCAGTCCTAAATGACTCTTTTTGTTTTTCTATATTTTTTGCCCCATAATATTGAGCAATAAACACACTAGAAGCTACTCCCACTCCAAAAATTGTAAAAATCATAATCCCTAAAATACGATTTGCCATTGCAACAGCTGCAATCGCCTCATCACCTAGCTGACCAACCATTAAATTATCAACAACCGATACTAAAGTTGTTAATAAAGATTGCAACAATATCGGAATAACGATTTTTATATACTCCGAATAAAACTTATTTTTAAACATACTACCTCCCATTATGGCATATTCTTTATCTATTCAAGCGACTTTCTTTACTCAGCTATCTTTAATTCACTAAATCAATTCCAACAATTTTCTATTTGTTTTGACTAACTGGTGGAACTAAATGTTTGATATGCTATGACAAATATATCTCATCAACATAACACGTTAAATTTTAACTTATTTATCAATAAAACATTTGATACAACTTACGCTATTTTATAACATATTTTTCATTTATTCAACCGACTTTCTTTACTCAGTATATCTTCAATTCATGACATTAATGTCACCAACTTTCTATTTATTTTGACTACTAAATTTGATGACTATGACAAATATATCATCAAAATACACGATGAATTTTAATTTATTTATTCAAGATACAACGTATTTTTTATACACTATAAATACTATTGGTAAACGGTTTTTTTATTAAGAAAATAGGTTTGATTAAGAACAAAAAATTGCTATCCACATTTCTACTAAACTATGTACTTGACGTTAATTTGCTATGTTTACAACGTATATTAACAAATTCTATGTATTAAAAAAGAGCCGAATACAGAAATATTGGACAGTTTCAATTAAAATAACGACGTAAATATGCTATACTATTTTTATGGCAAAACTATACTATACTTAAGGAGAGTGATTAGATGAATATTCATTATGCAAATTTTATCATTAGTGCAGTTTCTCCAAAACAATACCCAAGCACACAATATCCTGAAATTGCCTTAGCTGGACGATCCAATGTAGGAAAATCATCCTTTATTAACAAACTAATCAACCGTAAAAATTTAGCACGTACATCTAGTAAACCAGGAAAAACACAAACTTTAAATTTTTATGATATTGAGCATCTATTTTATTTTGTTGATGTGCCAGGTTATGGCTATGCAAAAGTATCCAAAACAGAGCGAGCAAAATGGGGGAAAATGCTTGAAGATTATTTTACACAACGCCATACTTTAAAAAAAGTCTTTTTATTAATGGACTTCCGTCACGATCCAACTACTGAAGATGTTCAAATGAAAGAATTTGTGGAATATTACAATATTCCTTATCAAATCATTGCCACTAAAATAGATAAAATTCCACGCAGTAAATGGAACAAACATGAATCTGCATTCAGAAAAAAATTAAATCTTTCCTCTACACAACCTATTCTCCTATTTTCAGCCGAAACAGGAGAAGGAAAAGACGCTGCATGGGACAGTATTCAAAAAGCTATTCAAGATGGAGAAATTAGTGAGTAATCGCTAATTTTTCATTTTCTACTGATAAAATTTATGCAATATGCTTTACTTTAAATAATGCTTTCAAGTAAAAAGAGCATTCAGCTCTAACATATTGACTATCAACTCAATATATCATTCTTTATCCTACAATAAGTGTATTAAAAACATTTCCATCACGTCTTAAAAATCTAGATAAAATCTTATGCATTGACTTGATTATCTTACCTAAAATGCCAGACTCATATTCGTACATAATTAAATAGTTTTAAAAATTTTAAGATCCCTGCCTCATCACAATAGTGATAACCTTGTTTGATGCATGTTTTACATAACATTGTTAATCTATTATGTTATCTTATTTTATAACCTTAACACATGATTTACATGCTTTCATGAACATGTATCATACATGTCAAATCAATTATATACGTATGAATACTTAGTACCCTAGCTTTTTTCTTGTTTAAGTCTGTTTTAAGTTTTACATTCTATCATTAATTTATCATTTATGGAGGTAATATATCAATATGAATCAAACAAAACATAACAAAACTAATCCATTTTTTTCTTTTAAAAATAGTGAACATACTCGCCCCCTACTTTATGGATTAATAGGAGGAGCATTTGGAACAACTATTGCAAGTGTTCTATTACTGCAATATAATCATACTCCAATACAACACAACACCTCTCCTACAACAACACAATTAACTCAAACTAGTGGAACCAAACCAACTCATGCGAGTACAAATTCAAATTCAAATTCAGACTCAGATGTTACTAAAGCTGTGAACAATGTACAAGATGCTGTTGTTTCCGTTGTCAATTATCAACAATCTTCATCACGTGATAATTCATTTTCATGGTTACAAAATAACCAATCTAACGCCTTAACTAAAGCAGGAGAAGGAAGCGGTGTGATTTACAAAACAGAGCAAGGAAACTCTTATATCGTTACCAATAACCATGTTATTGAAGGTGCTGATGAAATCAACGTCATTTTAAAAGACGGAACAACCGTCCCTGCAGAACTTGTTGGAGCCGATAAATTAACTGATTTAGCCGTTTTAAAAATAAGTAGTGAAAAAGTACAAAAAGTAGCCACTTTCGCTGATTCAGACACTGTTCAAGTCGGACAAACTGCTCTAGCCATTGGCTCTCCTCTAGGTTCAAAATACGCCTCAACTGTCACAAAAGGAATTATTTCTGCTGTTAACCGTAGTGTTGAGGTGGATACAAATAATGACAACAAAGCAGATTGGGCAATGACAACATTTCAAACTGACGCTGCAATTAATCCCGGAAATTCTGGAGGTGCTTTAGTTGACTTAAATGGCAATGTTATCGGCATTAATTCTATGAAAATTGCTAGCACATCTGTTGAAGGCATTGGCTTTGCTATTCCTAGTAACCAAGTTGTCAATATTATTAATACTTTAGAAAAAGAAGGAAAAATTACTCGCCCATATTTAGGTGTATCATTAGTTGATTTATCTGCTATTTCAGCTTCCCAACATAAAACACTTTTAGGCTTACCTAATGATGTTACTCAAGGTGTTGCGATTGGTTACGTGCAAACACACTCAAGTGCAGATCAAGCAGGATTAAAAGCAAATGATGTTATTGTGTCATGGAATGACAAACCTGTAACAGACTCTATCACATTACGCCAATACTTATATGAACAAAAAATTGGTGATACTGTTACCGTAGGTGTCTACCGAAATGGAACGTTACAAAAAGTCATGATGACAATGAGTGCTCAAATTCAAGATAACCAATCATAAACTATTTAAAAATATTCTAAATACAGCACTAAAAGGCTTGAAACAATGACAAAATGTCATTATTTCAAGCCTTTTTTATCAGTTCTTTATCAATTTATGCTACTAAAAGATAATCGTACTAGTAAACCATTCTCACAACTATTTTCTATTTATAAGAATTTCCCACCAACAAGAACTGATTTTAAATAAGTTATATTAATTTTTTTCTAGTGTAATTGAGTTTTTGGTATATTTATTTATGACTATTGCGCTCTACAAGACTTAATAACAAACGGATTTCATTATGATACAACTCACGATAATCTCCAACTTCAAGCCTGTCATCTAAAACAATCCCTGCAAACATAATTCGCTTTAAAAAAATGACTTTTTTCCCTACACTTAAAAACATCTTTTTCACTTGATGAAATTTGCCTTCAGCTATCGTTACTCTTGCCACACTCCTATTATCCTCTGCTGAGATAATCGTAAGTTTAGCACTTTTGCATACCGTTCCATCTAAAAATACAATACCTTGCGCAAAAGCTATACAATCTTTGTCCGTTAAACGTGAATTGACCACAACTTCATACACTTTATCCACATGATACTGTGGGTGCAATAACTTAAATCCTAAAGGTCCATTATTCGTTAATATCATCAATCCTTGAGTATCCCTATCCAAACGCCCAATAGGATACACATCTTTTTTATGATTAGGCACCAAATCCACGACTGTTTGATGATGACTATCTCTTGTTGCACTTACTACACCACTCGGTTTATTGAGCATATAATACACCTGACTATCATGCCCCACTCTTTTCCCATTTACTAAAATAGTTTGAACATTGGCATCAACTACTTGAGATAAATCCTTTGCCAGCTCCCCATCTATTGTCAGTGCTTTAGTCTGTATTAATCGCTTTATTGTTTTCCGTGAATAATGAAAAGTGCTTTCTAATAATTTATCTAATCGCATTGCTTCACTTTCCTTTTTATTATCTGCTCTTTCTCACACATCATAACTGCTCTCTTTCTATCATGTACACACCATATTTTTTCTAATCAAATAATAAACTTATAGTATCATTTAAAAAGACTAATTGACAAGTAACCCCCTTTAAAAATCACTCTTTCATACATGCATATTTATGCCTAATTCAGTAGACAATGCTTTGATAATTTATAAAAAGCCTTTGCCAAAACATTTAGAGATTAATAAAAACACAACATTCATGTCATACAAAATACGAGTAAATCAGTATATCTTATTCCAATATAATGTCTATTATTTTACATAAACCTCCTTATAAATAAAGAATAAGTCTAACTAAAAATATACTCTATTTTTAACAGCATGCCAAACATATCTGCTTTCCCTTTATTTTTTATCTCATCTTTTCCCTGTCTATATCGTTTTTATGTAGTATTTTCATTTTATTGTGTTATTTTTATATTTAATCAATATTGCTATTAATAACATCTCTTACTTTCTATCAAAAGGATTACTTTTCTCTTTGTGTACTTTTATGCGTGCGAAATTATTTTATATTCCCTCATGTCACTTTAAGCACGGTCATTTTTAGAATGCATTTTCCTGTATATATGGATATAATTATATTTTTTACAATTTTTTTCATTATTTCTTCTTTTTCATCTTATTTAACACATTATTCAAAAAAATTAGGCAAACTAGTTTATCTCTATCCTATTTTATGGCATACTAGTCTTAAATATATTTAGGAGGTTCTATTATGGAACAATTTAATCAAGATATTTCAGTACTTACATCTGTAAGTATTCAACGTGCCTTAGATGCCATTCAACAACATGAAAATGCAATCTTTTTTATCGGACGTGCTACATGCCCATATTGTCGTTTATTCGCTTCAAAATTAGCACGTGTTGTTAAAGAAATCCAAGCAACTGTCTATTTTGTTAATAGCCAAGATATTACACAAACTGATTTAGCAGATTTCCGTAGCACATACAATATTCCAACTGTACCCGGATTTGTTCGTATTATAAACGGAAAAGTAGATGTACGTTGCGATTCTTCAATGACTGAACAAGACATCAAATCATTTATACAAGCATAATAAAGTGAACGTATATCTGTATATCCTGTAACTTATCTAAAAATAATGAGTCCTGATAAAAAATCTTTATGTCAATGTTTTGATATTTTATCGGGGCTTTTTTATATTTTCGCAATACCATAAACCTTTTTACATCACTATTTATACATACCGCATTTAAAATGGATTTCCCTTTGTATTGTTCCTTTAGTTAAAAATAAACTTCTCTATGCTATAAACTAATTGAAAAAATGAAGCAACTCTAATACAATAGAAAAGAATAAAAAAGAAATGAGTAAATAATATGAGTATTTTAACAGTTGAAAAATTAACACATGGATTTGGTGAACGTGCCATTTTTAATGATGTATCGTTCCGTCTCTTAAAAGGAGAACATATTGGTTTAGTTGGTGCTAATGGCGAAGGAAAATCAACATTTATGAACATTATTACTGGAAAACTCCAACCAGATGAAGGCAAAATTGAATGGTCTAAACATGTTCGTGTAGGCTATTTGGATCAACATACTGTCTTAGAAAAAGGCATAAGTATTCGTCAAGTGCTACAAAGTGCCTTTGAACATTTATATGATATTGAAGCACGTATTAATGATATTTATATGGAAATGGCTGAAGCTAGCGAGCAGCACATGAATGCTCTTATGGAAGAAGTCGGCGAATTACAAGAGTTATTAGAATCACATGATTTTTATATTATTGATGCTAAAGTTGAAGAAGTCGCTAGAGCATTAGGCATTACTGCTTTCGGTTTAGATAGTGATGTTAGTGAGTTATCGGGCGGGCAACGAACAAAAATTTTACTTGCTAAACTATTATTAGAAAAACCTGAAATTCTTCTTTTAGATGAACCAACAAACTATTTAGATGTAGAACATATTGAATGGTTAAAACGCTACTTACAAGAATATGAAAATGCCTTTATTTTAATTTCACACGATATTCCGTTCTTAAATAGTGTCATCAACCTCATTTATCACATGGATAATCAAGCATTGACACGTTATGTAGGCGATTATCATAAATTTGAAGAAGTATATGCTCTAAGAAAAGCACAATTAGAAGCAGCATACAATCGTCAGCAAAAAGAAATTGCAGAATTAAAAGATTTTGTCAACCGTAATAAAGCACGAGTTGCAACGCGTAACATGGCAATGTCTAGACAAAAGAAATTAGACAAAATGGAAATGATTGAGTTGGCACAAGAAAAACCGAAACCTCAATTCAACTTTTTAAATGCTAGAACACCAAGTCGCTTTATTTTCCAAACACAAGACTTAATTATCGGATACGATACTCCGCTCACTAAACCTTTAAATTTATCTATGGAACGTGGACAAAAAATTGCAATCACTGGAGCTAATGGTATTGGCAAGACAACACTTTTAAAAAGTTTATTAGGCATTATTAACCCATTGGATGGAACAGTTGAGCAAGGTGAATTTTTAGAAATAGGCTACTTTGAACAAGAAATAACAGGTGATGTATCTAAAACATGCTTAAATGAAATTTGGGACACTTTCCCATATATGAACCAAGCAGAAGTGAGGGCAGCTCTTGCAAAATGTGGACTAACAACTAAACATATTGAAAGTCAAGTAAAAGTATTAAGTGGTGGAGAACAGTCAAAAGTAAGATTGTGTAAACTTCAAAATAAAGAAAGTAATATTTTAATTTTAGATGAGCCGACAAACCATTTGGACGTAGATGCTAAGGCTGAATTGAAACGTGCCTTACAAGATTACCGTGGGAGTATTTTAATGGTTTGTCACGAACCTGACTTTTATGACGGACTAGCTACACATATTTGGGATTTCTCAACATATTCTCTATTAAAGAGCTAATGATTAAATAACTGGAATAACCCTCGTATCACCAATAAGATACGAGGGTTTCTTATATTGCGTTTAATTGTGTTAAAAAATAATAATCTGCACTAAGACACGGCAAAGTTGTCTTAGCTTGATAGTAATCTAAAAAGTAAGGAAAATGTGTGCATCCAAATACAATCACCTCTACCTGTAATGTTTCAAAAATAGAAATCGTATCATGAAGCCCCATTGTTTCAACAATTTGATGTGGAGGTAAATTTGTTTCAACAGCCTCTACCCAGTCAAGACTTGATATAGCATGTACTCTACTTATCGGATTATGCCGTGTGATGACACGTTCTATTCCTGCACTACCTTGTGCATTAGCTGCTAAAAATCCCATTTTTGTATATTGTTTAGCTAGCGATTGGTAAAAATGGAGTGGCGTTATAATAGGTATACTAAGGTGTTGTGAAAGTGTATCAAAATCTACCGAACTACTTAAAGAATTACAATAAATCAATACTTGTTTAACACCTTTTCCTTTGAAATCTTGTAGGATAGCTTGCAAGACTTTTTCTTTTTCATGTTTTGACAACACTTGAAATGCAGTCTGTTCTTGTGGAGTTGGAGAAACAGCCACACTTATATATGTATTTGTTATTTGTTTGACTAACTCAACACCAAATCGTGTATCTGTTGGTGTTCCCGCAATAATACCTATCATATTTTCCCCTTTCTATGTCTACATGACATATTTCATAGTCAATAATTTTCATTGGCTAAACTGAAAAAATAGCTATTTCCTATTGTACATATCAAGTCTTATAGAGATTTCTCCCCACTTTACATTGACCTATATATTTGTAGTTATTTTCTTTTCTTTTTAAAAATCATCACGACAATAACAACACCTAAAATACTTAGTGCAACAAAAGTAATTATTTTTATACGTTGTTCTTGTTGTAAACGTTCCTCGTGTGCTCTTTGTTCAGTCAAGTTAACTACTGAAATAATATGTGGCTTTTTCCCAAAAATATTATCATACGACGGATAAATAGTTAATTGATTATGTTCCAAACTAAATGTTGTTTGTACATTTTTTTCAACAACACCTTCAACACTTTGCCCAATGGCAACTTCACTATCTCCAACAGCATACGTGCCTGCTGCAACTAATTCACGTTTTTCATACGTTTGGAAAATATGCTCCAACAATGCATTCCCAAAATAATGACGAATATATTTCCCATTTTCATTCTCAAATTGGCTAACACCCAATATAACTTCAATAACTCTCAAGTTTTCTCTTTTAGCCGTTGCAATATAATTGTATCCCGCTTCTGGACTTGATCCTGTTTTTAAACCGTCTACACCACTTACCCCATACAAAGCACCTTCAAGTGAATAATTCGTTGCTTGTAGCGTTTCTGGGAAACTTGTTTGTTGCCCTACTGTAATACTCACATGTTTTGTATAGTCTAAAACTGAAGGATAATCACTTAGCAAGCGATATGATAATATAGCTAAATCTCTTGCTGTACTAATATTTCCTTTATGTTGAAGATTTGTTGGGACGCTCATTACTGTTGTGTACGAATCAAAGGTTGCTCCGCTTGGATCAGCAAAGCGTGTATTGTTCATGCCAAAATCTGCTGCTTTCTGATTCATTTGTGACACAAATGTTTCCCAATCCCCTTGAGATATTTTTTCCGCTAACATCATACTTGCCACATTAGAAGAACTCATTAACGTCATCAATAACAATTCACGAATAGAATACTCTTGCCCTGCAATAATTGTTGTATTGCTTAATTCCCATAATTGACTCATGTTTTGATGCATTTGCGTTGCCGTAATGGTTGCATCTACGGATAGTTTACCTTGCTGAATAGCCTCAAACACAAGATATGCACTCATTAATTTTGATAAACTGGCTGGATCTCGTTTTTCTTGAGCATTCTCTTCCCATAAAATTTGTCCACTATCTGCATCAATCACAACACTTGATTTGGGTGTATCTTGTTGATTGACACTATACCCAGCTTTTGTTGTTAGTTCGTATAAATTAGTCTGTGCATAAACAACCGTTGAACTGAACAGACCAGCCATCAAACTAACTCCCCCTAATATTTTTCTTAGTCTTTTATTCAAAGGTAACTCTCCCCTCATCTAAAGATGCAATTCTACATAATGAATGCACATCAAAATTAGCTTGTTCTAATAATTTTCTCCCCTCTTGAAATGATTTTTCAATTAAAATACCCACACCAACGGTTGTTGCTCCAGCTTGTTTAACAATATCATCTAAACCCATCACTGCACCACCATTGGCTAAAAAGTCATCAATAATTAACACTCTATCTCCTTGACTTAAATACTCTTTAGATAAAATCACCTTACTGGTCACATTTTTCGTGTAACTAAAAATTTCTGTACTGTATAAAGTATCTTTAGTTAATGTAGAGGGTAATGTTTTCTTTGCAAATACCATAGGTACCCCAAAAGATAATGCTGTCATAATCGCTGGAGCAATTCCACTTGCTTCAATTGTCAAAACCTTTGTCACTCCAGATTCTTTAAAATAGCGATAAAATTCATCTCCTGCTTGTTTCATTAGCGGCGCATCAATTTGATGATTGACAAATGAATCAACCTTTAACACATTATTTGGATAAACCTTTCCATATTTTAGTACCATTTCTTTTAATAATTCCATACACTAACTCCTTTTTGTTTATTTGAACGCACAATGATCAAGATGATCATTTATTATGCCAATAGCTTGTAAATAAGAATAAATAATCGTTGATCCTACGAATTTAAATCCTCTTTTTTTCAAATCACGACTTATCTTATCTGATAGTTCACTGTTTACTGGAACTTCTCCTATATGTTCCCAGTGATTTACAATAGGTTGATTATCCACGAAAGACCATATATATTGACAAAATGTTCCATATTCTATACAAACTTGTTCAAAAGCAATAGCATTCTCACGCAATGCTTTTATTTTTAGTTTATGTTTGATAAGTCGCTCATCATGCCTTAATTTTTCTAATGTATCATCTGTATAGTATTGAATAATTTTCCAATTAAAATTATCTAAAGCCTCTCTAAGTCCTTGTCGCCTGTTCAAAATAATTTGCCAACTTAACCCTGCCTGTTTCCCTTCTAAAATTAATAATTCAAATAAATGGCGATCGTCATAAACTGGTTTTCCCCATTCTGTATCATGATATGCTCTCATTAATGCATTATTTTCTGCCCACGAACATCTACACATTGCACCCTCCAAATAATAAGATACATATAGTATATAAAAAGACTGGAAAAAATGAAAGAATTACGATAGAATAGATGAAGAAATTTTAGAAAGTAGGTTAATCGTATGGGAAAATTCATGGTATTAGATCATCCTCTAATCCAACATAAATTAACAATGATTCGTCAAAAAGATTGTGGAACAAAAGTCTTTAGAGAGGTTGTCAACGAAATTTCAATGTTGATGGCTTATGAAGTATCTCGTGATTTACCATTAGAAGATATTGAAATTGAAACACCGTTAACAAAAACTGTACAAAAAACATTGTCTGGGAAAAAAGTAGCCGTTATTCCTATCTTACGTGCAGGTTTAGGCATGGTTGATGGTATTTTACAACTTATTCCCGCTGCTAAAGTTGGGCACGTTGGCATGTATCGTGATCACGACACATTGGAACCGATTGAATATTTTGTGAAATTACCTTCTGATATTGCTGATCGCCAATTATTCGTAGTTGATCCTATGTTGGCTACTGGTGGCTCTGCCGTTGCTGCTATTGATGCTTTAATCAGTCGAGGGGCACAACCATCTGCAATTAAATTTGTTTGTTTAGTCGCTGCACCAGAAGGTGTTGCCGTATTACGTAGTGCTCACCCTGGAATTGATATTTACACAGCTTGCCTAGACGAAAGATTAAATGATGATAGTTACATCATGCCCGGTCTAGGAGATGCAGGCGATAGATTATTTGGCACAAAATAATGAGGCACACTAAATCGTGTTGGCGAACGTTCTGTTCACCGACACGATTATTTTTTTCAAATAGTCATGTTTTAAGAATATAGTGTATCGTTTACGGCTGAAAACACATAACCTCATCACTAAGCTGGAAGATACTCTATCGTATTCTTTAACTATACCATATCAACTATCTGATATGCCTTGATATTTGCTCTAAATAACCAGCAATCTCCTTATGTAAAACGACATATTTGTTCTTTTCTACTCCCTAACCGTCACTAATTCTCTCACATGTATATTCAATAAAAAACCAGCATGACATTAATTCATGCTGGCTGTTATATGTTATATGGAATTTTTGGACTTTTTGCTTAGTCTTTTTTTGCCTCTATTGATAAAATTTTTAAGATAAAATAAGCTATATCAAATACGTTACACTATTCTATATAGCTGATAGTATTGCTAAGGTTTCTTGAGCAATCATGATTTCCTCATTTGTTGGAATAACAGCAATTTTTGCACAGGATTTCTCATTATGAATAAAAACTTGCCCTTGCTCATTGGCAGAACTGTTCACGAAAAGCCCTAAGCATGCTAGTTTTTCAATTACTAATTGACGGATTAAAACCGAATTTTCTCCAATTCCAGCCGTGAATACAAGAACATCTAAACCACCTAAATCAATAAGTGAACTGGCTATCGTCTGTGCAATACGATTAACAAACATACTTATAGCCAATACAGCATCAGCATCGCCGTTAAAATACGCCTCTTGTATGTGTCTAACATCATGACTAATTTGCGAAACAGCTAATAAACCTGATTGTTTATTTAATATATCAGTCATATCGTCAATACTCAACTGTTCTTCTTTCATAAGAAATGGCAAAATTGATGGATCAATGTCACCTGAACGTGTTCCCATCATTAATCCAGCCAGAGGGGTCAATCCCATTGATGTATTTATAGATTGTCCATTTCTCATTGCACAGATGCTTGCCCCATTGCCTAAATGACAACTAATAACTTTCAAATCATCTCTCCACTCACCTTGTGCTCTCATTAATTCAGCTACTTGTTGCCCAATATAATGATGACTTATACCGTGAAATCCATACTTACGTAAAGCATAACGTTCACGATATACTGCTGGCAATGGATAAGTATAATATTCTGGCATAAGTGTATGATGAAATGCCGTATCAAATACAGCAACTTGTTGACTTTTAGGGAGTGCATGAGAAAATGCTTTTATTCCCATAATATTTACTGGATTATGACTAGGTGCTAAAAATGAAAGATTTTCAATTTTTTGCATAACATCATCTGTAATGCACACAGCATGAGTAAACAATTCTCCACCGTGTACAACACGATGCCCCACTCCGTCAATTTCATCTAAAGAATTAACAAATTGTTTTTCTACAATATATGTTAACAAATAGTCTACAGCCTCTTGATGTGTACACAATGGCAATATAACACTTTCCTTTTGGCGATAGCTTGTCCACTTAAACTGCATTGTACCTGCTCCAATATGTTCAAAAATCCCACTGATGATACTATTTTCCTGTGGCATATCTAACAGTTGAAACTTTAATGATGAACTTCCTGCATTAATGACAAAAATTTTTTTCATGTTTTGCTCCAAACCTTTAAACAAATGATAATAAAACTTTTGCGAATAAAGCTGCTAGACTTGCTCCCAATATTGGCGCTACAATAGGAATCCATGCGTATGACCAATTTGACCCACTTTTATTCGGAATAGGTAAAATAGCGTATGCCAAACGTGGTGCAAAATCTCTAGCCGGATTCATCGTATACCCAGTAGTAGAGCCAAACGATAAGCCCATCGCAATAAATAAACACGGCACGTAAAATGGTGCCAATCCAGCTACTTGTTTATAACTGTTTATCATTAGTAACACGAATATGAAGAAAAATGTTGCTATAAATTCACTAATAATATTAAACAGTGGATCATTAAGAGCTGGTGATGAGGCAAAAAGATTAACTGTATTTCCTTCTTGAGCCGAAGTTTCTTTAAAATGTGGATAATAATGTAAGACAACAATACTTGCTCCTACAAATGCTCCCAACATTTGCATAAAAATATATCCTAACACCATATCAACATTGAACATACCATTTAAAGCATAAGACAATGTGATAGCTGGATTCAAATGTGCTGAAGAACCACATGCACTAGCAACAAAAATACCTAGCATTAAGGCAACTCCCCAAGCAACACAAGAGGTTAACCAGTTTGGTGACATCTCTTTAGCAAATGCATATTTTAAGTGGATAGATGCATTAAAACCTAATCCAAATACAATTAATACTAATGTACCTAAAAACTCTCCTATATATTCGATTATTCTCCCTCCTCAATCTATAAAATTATCATGTATCCCTCAATTTATACATGATATTTTCATTATAACAGTATATTTTAAAAAAAGAAATGCATTTTTTGTTCAATATAACCATCGTAACATTTTTCACATTCTCTGATACTGCGCTTATAAACACGATTTATTTAAGAAATTATTTAATAGTATTATATACATATATAATCTATAAAAAACCTATCATTTAAATGTTTATATCTATTTTTTATAAAATACATTTAAAATAGATAACAAACACAAATATATACTATTCATTTGTCAATACTATATTCACTTAAGTAAAAATTATAGCTAAAATTACACAAATTAAAGCATTTTTTCTCAAAATCGTGTAATCGCGTAAGAATACGTTTACATTTATTTGTAGTCATGATATGCTCATCATATACAATACTATTATGAAAGGGGTCTTACGAATGACCTTAAAGAAAATGTTAAAACTTGGCATTATTGCCAGTAGTATTTGGACTATTCACTACACTACCGCTCAAGCAACCCTTGCTCAAGAGTCCTCACTAGCAAATGACAATACATCAAATAGTTCTACAACAGACGAAAAGGTATCTAATGTTCCAGATTCTCCTCAATCATTAGCACCGAGTATTCGTCCTAGAGAAGTCAAATTTAATAGCAATGCTGACTTTGAAAATTGGAGCGAAGACAAACAACCTGCACACGATATTAATCGTTCTAGCGTTCCACTTATGTCACGTGTAAACGGGTCTAAAGTTGTCAATCCTTTAGCAAATCCTGAAGCAAAAGTACATGCCGTATCCTTAATGAATTCAAAAGCAGCTGACCATGCATCTGTGGGTGGAGATGAATTTAAAGCCTATGCATTTGACTATTGGCAATATGTTGATTCTATTACGTTCTGGGACGGTCCTATTCCTTCTCCAGACGTTATTGATACTGCTCACAGAAATGGCGTTCCCGTATATGGTACACTTTTCTTTGATTGGTCAGATAGTATTGATAAACAAGAAAAATTCTTAGATTTCATTAAGGAAGATTCTCCAAATTCTAATACCTTCCCATTAGCACGACAAATTGTAAAAATGGCAAAATATTATGGATTTGATGGGTATTTCATCAATCAAGAAACAACAGGTGAGCTACTCAAAAATAAAGGCGAACAAATGCGCCAATTTATGCTTTATGCTAAAGAATACGCCCAATCAATTAATTATCCAATTCGTTTTGCTTGGTATGATGCCATGACAACTTATGGCACAAGATACCATATTGACGGTGTTAACCACTATAATCAATCTTTTGTGACACCAAATGAAAATGGAACAGTTCCAGCAGACGAATTTTTTGCTAATTTTAGATGGTCTACTAGGACAAATGATGATTCTATTTCAACTATGAATAGTATAGGACGAAACCCTTATGATGTTTATGCTGGTTTTGAATTACAAGCTCGTTCATACAATACACCAGTCCGTCGTCATCACCTTATAGGCAGTAATCAAAAAACAAAACTTTCGATTGGTTTATACACTCCTGATTCAGTATTAGGCTTATCTCCTCATGCAGAAGATTATCACAAAAATGAAAATATCTTTTGGACTGGTCATAATGGAGATCCAACAACTTCTGATGATTCACACCCTGTTTGGTCAGGTATATCACGTTATGTTATAGACAAAACAGCTTTAACAGGAACAACATTTAATACCTCATTTAATACAGGACACGGAAAAAAATGGTTTATTAACGGACAAGCTTCACGTCAAAGTGAATGGAATTATCGTTCTGTAGCTGGAATTTCTCCAACTTGGCGTTGGTGGATAAACTCAAATGGCGAAAAATTAACTGCCGATTACGATTTTGATTCTGCATATAATGGTGGAAATTCTCTCGTCTTTTCCGGAAATATGAGTCAAGGCACACAAAATGATGTTATGCTTTATGCAAGTAACTTAGATGTTACACCAACAAGTAAACTGTCTGTAAGCCACAAAGGTGGACAACAGGCTACTATTCAAATCGGTGTCAGCACAAGTCCAAATTATGATGAAAATTCATTCCATTACTATACATTAACTCCAAGTAATGATTGGTCTACAAATACATTTGATTTATCTCAACTAGCAAATCAAAAAATCCATGCTATCAAATTACGTGTAAACAACACTCAAGCAGATAATCAATTTAAGTTTAATCTAGGACAAATTAGCATTTCACCAAATCAAGATGCTCCTTCCGCTCCAGAGTCTGGGCAAATTTTAGATAAACGTTTATCTCATGCTCAACTAGCTGAAGGTATTATTCATTTTGATAAAGTAGATGGAGCAGATTATTACGAAGTTTATCAACAATATGGAAATGAATGGCAATTAATTACCGGCTCTTCTAATAATACTATTTACTTATCAAAAATTACACGACCACAAGACGCTACTGGAACAACGCAACCATTAAAAGTTGTTGCTGTTGGTAAGAATGGTGTTCGCTCTGCTGAAACAATTGTACCTTTTGAATGGGAATTGACAACATCAGATACAACTGTACCACGTCCATTGGCAGAAAACGTTGTATTAGGTGCTACTGTTACTGGATCATCTGTTCCACAACAAGCAGGTAGTGAAGGAATTGAAAGTATGCTTAACGGAACAATCACAAGTAACTCTGACAAATGGTCTTCACATGCTAGACAAGCAACTGTAGATATTCGCTTAACTCAACCTCGCACAATTAGACGTTGGGCAATGGATCATGCGGGTGCAGGTGGTGAATCTGTTAATGACGGATTGATGAATACCAAAGATTTTGATTTATACTATAAAGATGAAAATGGAAATTGGCAACTTGCTCACTCTATTCGCAATAATATCGCTCATGTAACTGATGTTGAATTAGAGCGTCCTATTACAGCTCAAGAATGGCGTTTACATGTCCTTACATCTGACAACGGAACACCTTGGAAAGCTATTCGTATTTATAATTGGAGAATGTATGAAACTTTAGACAATGAATCTAATAACCTTCCAATGAGTAGTGCTCATGCAACAAGTTTAGCGAATAATCATGTTCAAGTGTCATTTGATAATGTTCCTGCGGGAACTACAGTAACGCTATATAGCGATAAAGAAGCAACTAATCCATTAGCTACTGCAACAGCCGATAGAGACGGTAGACTTGTCTTTCCAGTTATGAAAGACACACCATTGTCATCACTTATCTATTATCGTGCACAAATGCCTGGTAAAGAACTTAGCTATACATTAGCAATGCCTTATCAAAAAGTGCAAAAAACAGTTCAAGAGCTTGTTTATACACCACTTCAAAAAACAGTATACAAAAAAGAAGAAGCATTAGATTTAACTGGTGGATCTATTCGTGCTTTGTATGTAGATGGAACAAGTGAAGTCTTTGCATTAACACACCTTGCTATTACTGTAACAGGATTTAACAACGAGCAAGTTGGAAAACAATCACTTACTATCCAATTCTTAGATCAAACATTATCTGATGTGCAAAATGTCTTTGTCAGTGATCAACCTATGGACACACGTAAGTTATTAGATGTATCGTTAACGAAAAAACCTAAAGTACAATATTATGTAAGCCAACCATTAGATATTCGCAAAGGTGAATTGACTCTCACTTACACAGACGGTCATTCAGAAATCATTCCACTAACAAATGAACAAGTCAAAGTTACTGGATATGATTCAGCAAAAATTGGTAAACAAACCTTAACGATTACTTACACTGATAGACAAATTCCTTTAGAAATTAATGTAGAAAAAGAACCAATCAACACGCAATATCTTGACCAAAAATTATCTGAAGTTGAGGCATTACTTGAAACTCCACGCTTTTTAAACGCTACAAAAGACACTCAAGAAGCCTTATTAAAAGTAATTGCCGATTCTAAAAAACTATTAGCTGACGACAATAAAACAAACGAACTTCTAAATGAACAAGTGACTTTATTGGATAAAGCCGTTGCTGATTTAAAAGAACAACCTAAGAACGAAGAACCTGCACCAAGTAAACCTGATACTGACGATACAAATAGTGGAACTAATGGAAATAATACCTCTAGTATGAGTACAGAACAACCTGGTTCTAATAACCCTAGTTCTAATAACCCTGGTTCTAATGACCCTGGCTCTAATGACCCTGGCTCTAATGACCCTGGTTCTAATGATCCTGGTTCTAATGATCCTGGCTCTAATGATCCTGGCTCTAATGATCCTGGCTCTAATGATCCTGGCTCTAATAATCCTGGCTCTAATGATAAAGATAAAGATAAAGATAAAGATAAAAATAAACATAAAAACAATAATACCTTGTTGCCTGAAACAGGAACAGATTCTTCTCCATTATCTTTACTAGGATATACTATTTTAGGAGCTTTAGGTATAACATCATTTAAAAAACATAAAAAAACTAAACAATAATATGGTATAAATAAACATTTCATTTTTATCCATAAAAATCAAAAAACGTGAAATCAATAAATTGGTTTCACGTTTCAGATTGTTGACAATATAATAAAAAAAGCACATCACATTTTTAAAATAGAAAAAATGTGATGTGCTTTTATATTAAACCTATATAGAGTAGCAAAAGTACTGTTTAAAAGAAAAAAACAATACTGTTTGTGTAGTATTGTTGCCAGTTTTTTCATATTTTGGGTA
>NZ_SPPB01000210.1 GCF_004570605.1 Granulicatella sp. WM01
TATGGTATTCCTGCTGCTTTTTTAACGGATAGACGAACGGTATTTGATTATCAAAGGAAAGGGACTCAACAGCTTCAAGACGATACGATGACACAGTTTGGTTTTGCTTGTTTTCAGTTAGGTATTAACCTTAAAACAACATCTATTCCACAGGGGAAAGGACGTGTGGAACGTTTAAACAATACCTTACAATCCCGATTACCTGTTGATTTGG
>NZ_SPPB01000211.1 GCF_004570605.1 Granulicatella sp. WM01
TCTTGAATATCGCTGACAACATTTATGCCACACGTTGTTTGTTAACACATGAAGAGCATTCAGCGGTGTTTGATTTGGGTGAGACTATAAAAAAAGAAAGACGCCAATACGTTCCACCACAATCACACCCGTGGAAACTGGCATCTTTCAAACGCTATCTCAAGAGTATTGGAAAAACTCTTGAAGAGTATCAAGACAACAAGCTTGCTTGA
>NZ_SPPB01000212.1 GCF_004570605.1 Granulicatella sp. WM01
CTGATGATTTTTCTTTTAACTTTCTGATAATAATAAATCGTGTCTTTCTTTCGATAAGTGTTAAAATAACAGACTCATTTTTAGTTATTTTCCCAATCATTAAATCAATTTCCCAATGACCAAAGGACTGGCGTAATGCCACTTCTACTGGACGTTGTGTAATAGATTTACCTAAACAGCGTTTATGTTGTTTCAAACGAGTAGGGGTT
>NZ_SPPB01000213.1 GCF_004570605.1 Granulicatella sp. WM01
GCAACATCATATTAAATATCATATTATTCATGCCAGCTGGGAAAGAAAAATAGAAAAATGTCATCATTGTGGGCATAATCAGCTGATTCGTTATGGGAGTTATTTAAGAAAAATAAAATTATTACCTATTTATGAAAATCCCACTAAATTACATTTAAAAATGAGACGTTATCAATGTACTTGTTGTCATAAAACGATGNCCTGTGAAA
>NZ_SPPB01000214.1 GCF_004570605.1 Granulicatella sp. WM01
ATAGATTTACCTAAACAGCGTTTATGTTGTTTCAAACGAGTAGGGGTTGTTTTGTGACGAATACGTACCATCCGTGGTAAATCAATCGGTTTTAATGGTATAGATTGATTGTGTATCCAATTATAAACAGTTTTAGTGCAAGGGACTAGTTCATCAGAATGCTGCTTTTTATAAGTATTAACAAAGGAATCAACACTATGTATTCTAAT
>NZ_SPPB01000215.1 GCF_004570605.1 Granulicatella sp. WM01
CTGATGATTTTTCTTTTAACTTTCTGATAATAATAAATCGTGTCTTTCTTTCGATAAGTGTTAAAATAACAGACTCATTTTTAGTTATTTTCCCAATCATTAAATCAATTTCCCAATGACCAAAGGATTGGCGTAATGCCACTTCTACTGGACGTTGTGTAATAGATTTACCTAAACAGCGTTTATGTTGTTTCAAACGAGTAGGGGTT
>NZ_SPPB01000216.1 GCF_004570605.1 Granulicatella sp. WM01
CAATAAAAGTTTTAGTAGATTCAGGTAGACTATGCTTTGGCGAGCGTTTTTTATTTTTATGAGAAAAAGCTGACTTACCCAATTGAACATAATTGTTAAGTAGTCGGTTAATTTGTCTTAATGATAATGTTAATTCAACACAGGCACGTTGTTTTGTTTTTTTGCCATGATGAACGGCTTTGATGACGTTATATTTTTTTATTTCAT
>NZ_SPPB01000217.1 GCF_004570605.1 Granulicatella sp. WM01
GTCTGTAATATGTTAATAACTCTCTTGTATATTCATACGCTTCTTTTAATTCGTCATCATATAATAATATCTCGTTAACAATCATCGTTTCCGTCAGCTCTGTCTTAAACAGATAATGATACACGTATTTTTTATCATCCAAATCTTCTTCATACTTCATCAATAATCGTCCATATCTCTTCATTCGTCTACCCATCTTTTGTTG
>NZ_SPPB01000218.1 GCF_004570605.1 Granulicatella sp. WM01
TAAAATATTCAAGAAAGCAACGCTTAAACGTACGTTATGTTGTTATGGATATGAATGCACATTATGGTAGTTGGATAAAACAGGTGTTTCCGAATGCAGAAATTGTTACAGATAGATTTCACATTGTTCAACATATCAATCGAACATTTAATCAGTTAAGATGTCAGATTATGAAAAAATATCTTAATCAATCAGATAGTAC
>NZ_SPPB01000219.1 GCF_004570605.1 Granulicatella sp. WM01
CTAGCCAATTCAGATGGTTTGGTCAAACTGTCTCTCATCTTCATGTTGCCATTGATGATGCTTCTGGTAATATTGTTGGTGCCTATTTTGCCCCACAAGAAACGCTAACAGGCTATTATCAGGTGTTACATCAGATATTAACCAATTATGGTATTCCTGCTGCTTTTTTAACGGATAGACGAACGGTATTTGATTATCAA
>NZ_SPPB01000021.1 GCF_004570605.1 Granulicatella sp. WM01
GTCAGTAGCAGAAGCACTGCAATTAGCCATTGACTTTGGAATATTAATTGTTTCATTAGTTAGTGTAATGATTGCAATTGCTGTATACTGTAATAAAGACAATAAAAAATAACCGTCTTATCTTTGGCTTAGATACGGTTATTTTTTAACCCAAAGAGCCACCGTCTTAAACGGTTCTACAGGGGGAACAAGTTATGCTTGTTCCCTTTTAAATGTATTATAACATACTTCTTTATAAATTCCAAACAAATACTATTCAGTTTAATCAATGCTAAGCGAATGTTTTTGATTAAGCGTATAGCATTATAGATGTATTAATATGAGTAGGTTTAGTTGATAGCATCAAATGTTCCTACGTGCCGTACAACAAAGGGGAGGCATTGTTTAATCCATAAAATTTTTTGTATATATTAGAAAGAGCAGGGGGTATGGCAAGGCACTTTTTAGGATTTAGGTGTCTATGAAAAAAGGTACAGTATTATAGCTGATTTTTAAGTTGTGATTTGTTATAATAGAGTCTATCAAATAAGGAGGGCTTTTTGTGAAATCGTTCTGTAAAAGGGTATATCAAACGATCAAATATAGTATACAAAGAGTTGATATTGGTGCACAGTCTGCCCAATTAGCGTTTTATTTATTAATGTCTTTAGTGCCGCTATTATTGATTGTTAGTAATCTTATTCCTTTGTTGCCAATTAGTTCAGCCGATTTGATGACTTATTTAGATACCATTTTACCAAATAATGTTAGGCAGATTATTGAAACGATGTTAACAAGCTATTTGAATTCGTATAGCAGTAGTTCGCTATCTTTTGGGGTTATTGTTGCCCTATGGTCTAGTTCGCAAGCGTTTAATGTGATGCAACGTGTGTTTTGTTCTATCTACAACACGAAACCACGTCAAAATGTTATTATCATGCGATTGATGTCATTGTTTATGTCATGTCTATTCATCTTTTTAATTGTGTTTGTTGGATTGATGTTAGCTTATGGTGGATCCATTTTACGATTGATGCAAGAATTTACATTAATTCGAGAGGGTATAGATGTCATTTTTGACCATTTCAAATGGATTGTGGCATCTGTTATTTTAGCTACTGTTCTAGGCGCAATTTATTATGTTATGCCAAATGTGAAATGGAAGTTGCGTTTTGTATTACCGGGTGCCATTTTTTCAACCATTGGTATTTTAGTGGCATCCCAAGCCTATTCAGTTTACATTTCTTTTGCAACGTCATCAGCATTAACAGACGGAACAATAGGCATATTTATTGTGTTAATATTATGGTTATACCTTATTTCCATGGTTATTTTATTTGGAGCATGGATAAATGTGTTATATTATGATTATAAATATATACCATTCATTAAAGAGCGATTATATGAAGAAAAATGGGTAACTCATAAATATTATTCAAAACATTTTACAATGAATACTTTAGAAATGAGGCATGAACATGAGAAAAAATGAAAATATGTTAGAAAACACACGCATAGATTACGGCATTATTTTATCAATATTTATTTTATTTGTTGTAAGTATGATTTCATTATACGCAACTTCGGTAATAATTAATGGCAGTTCTTTGCAACCAGTTTTCATGCATTTAGTGTGGTATGTTTTTGGAGCATTGTGTATCGTTGTCATTATGCAAATTGATTCAAAATTATTATGGAAATTGGTGCCATTAGGATATGGTGCTGCCTTAATATTACTTGTTGCCGTATTATTTTTATACGATAAAACAACGGCTGCAAATTTTGGGGCGAGAAGTTGGTTTGTCATTGGACCTTTGAGTTTTCAACCTTCGGAATTTTCTAAGATTGCACTCATCTTAATGCTTGCCCGTCTCGTCACGATGCATAACTTAATGTATAGAAAGAAAAAAAATCTTACTACAGATTTACAGCTTTTATTAAAAATTGCTGCGTTTTCTATTCCGGTGCTTATACTGGTTATTTTAGAAAATGATTTGGGAACAACATTAGTATTACTTGCTATTGTTTGTGGAGTAGTTTTAATGTCAGGAATATCTGCAAAAATATTAGTTCCACTATTTGCTTTTATGATGTTGTTTAGTGGATTAATCTTATATTTGGCTATTTATCATAGAGAATTTTTAGAAATGTTGGGTGTTAAAAGTTATCAATTTACACGGATTGATGCGTGGTTAAAACCTTTTGATTCAACAACAGACGGCTCTTATCAAGTGAGCAATGCTATTTTAGCTATTGCAACAGGTGGCATGTTTGGAAAAGGGATAGGTGTATCAAATTTACATGTTCCAGTTAGAGAGTCAGATATGATTTTTTCAACGATTGGCGAAAATACTGGGTTTATTGGGACGTTTTTTGTTATTTTGGTGTATTTTACATTAATTTATCAAATGATCAAAACGTGCTTTGATACCAAAAATGAATTTTATACATATATATGTGTTGGCGTCATTTCAATGATAACTTTTCATATTTTTGAAAATGTAGGCATGAATGTTGGCTTGTTGCCTTTAACAGGTATCCCCCTACCATTCATTTCCCAAGGGGGATCGGCATTGAGTGTCAATATGATTGGAGTAGGGCTAATTCTTGCAATGCGGTATCAAAGTCAAAGTTATCAGAAAATGCATTATATTAAATGAGGAAGTGAAAGTCATGGAAGTGAATAAAAAAGAATTAAAAGAACGTTTAACACCTATTCAATATGAGGTAACACAAAATTCGGCAACAGAACGTCCATTTAGTGGAGAGTATGACGATTTTTTTGAGGCGGGAATTTATGTAGATGTTGTTAGTGGTGAGCCGCTATTTAGTTCATTAGATAAGTATGATGCTGGTTGTGGCTGGCCGTCATTTTCAAAACCAATAAGTGTTCCTAGTGTAACCGAACATATTGATAACAAATTAGCCAGAACAAGAATAGAAGTTCGTAGTGCTAAAGCTGATTCTCATTTAGGACATGTTTTTGAAGATGGTTTGGAAGAATTAGGGGGATTACGGTACTGTATTAATTCAGCTGCTTTACGATTTGTTCCTGTATCAGAATTAGAAGAACAGGGTTATGGAGAGTATTTAAAATTGTTTCAAAACTAATGTAGCATAGATAAAAAAATGTGTGGATTTATCCACACGTTTTTTTGTTTTCATACAATTTGTTTCACTACATTAGGATAGTTATATAAAGTGCGTACCAAAAAATAAAGATAATTGTAGAGAAGTGTATGACAAAAAATGTAGAAAATTGCATAGCAAAAATATAAGATGATTTTGAGAAAGAAGCATAAAATCAGATATTATGTAAACTCCCACCATGTTCTAAGAGGTGATACAATATGAAGAAAGCACTATATAACAGATTGGCTATTTGTAAGGAGGTGTTATCAAAAACCCTCTATTATGTAAACTAAAGTCGTATTAAAAAATTTGGACGATATGATAAGAAAGCACCATACAAAAAAAAAGACAGTTATGCAAAGTGCGTATTCAAAAACCAGAATAATTTTAGAAAAGTAATACCACAAAAAATAAATGATTTTAGAAAAAGCACATAAAAAATCAGATGTTATATAAACTCTCACCATAATCCAAACGATTGATATAATATGACGAAAGCACACAAACCTAAAAGTTATCATGATATGATAGAACTGGTACCAATATGACAACAATAATATTTCCAATCATAATGATATTAAAAAATAGAGAATATCTATATTATAGAAAGAAGAATATGCAATAAAAAATGAAAATGTGGGTAAGGAATATTTTTATTAGCCTGTAAAGAAAAAATACTTGACACGTAGAAATGTGTTTGTTATACTACGTAGGTAATATACATTAGGAGGCAAAAAATTATGGCAGTAAAAATTCGTTTAAAACGTATGGGATCTAAAAAAGCACCTTTCTACCGTATTGTTGTAGCAGATTCTAGATCTCCACGTGATGGTCGTTTCATTGAAACAGTTGGAACATACAATCCATTAACAGAACCAGCACAAGTAAATATTAATGAAGAAGCAGCTTTAAAATGGTTAGGTAACGGTGCTCAACCAAGTGATACAGTGCGTAACTTGTTGTCACAAGCTGGCGTGATGAAAAAATTCCACGAATCAAAATTTAGTAAATAGTTACAATATTTTATAATGGAAAGGAGATTGTCCTATGCCAAATATTGAAAATTTATTATTATCTATGGTTAAACCACTTGTAGAATATCCACAAGACATTACTGTACGTATTGAAGAAACATCTGAATTTATGGAATATCATTTAGTATTGAATCAGCAAGATGTTGGACGTGTTATCGGTCGTCAAGGACGTGTTGCACATGCCATTCGTACAATTTTGTATAGTGTGAAAGATAAAGGAAACAAACGTGTGCGTTTAACGATTAATGGAACACAAGAAAATTTTGAGGAGTAAGTGCATACTTACTTCTTTTTTATCATATAAAAGTTAAGGAAGATAAGAGATGAAACCAACTATACAAATTATTGGTTTAGGGGCAGGTGAATTGGATCAAATGCCCTTGGGTGTTTATAAACGTTTGCGTCAAGCTATAAGTGACAAGGAGTGTGTGTATTTGCGTACGGCAGAACACCCAGTTGTGTCAACTTTGGAAAATGAGGGGTTGACTTATGAGAGTTTTGACGCTATTTATGAAGCCGTAGACACTTTTGAGGACGTTTATGCCACTATTATAGAAAAATTAGTTTCCTTAGCCAATCAGCAATCACGTGTGCTGTATGCCGTTCCGGGTCATCCTATGGTAGCGGAGACGGTTGTGCAGCAATTATTAAAAAGGGAAGATGTTCAGGTTGATGTGATTGGTGGGAAAAGTTTTGTAGATGATTTATTACAGGCTGTGCAAGTCGATATGATTAATGGCTTCCAATTAGTTGATGCTCTCGACTTTTCAATCGACGATTTAGTATTGACGCAAGCCATTATGATTATGCAAGTTTTTAATGCGTATGTGGCAAGTGATGTGAAATTAGCATTAATGGAAAGATACCCAGATGATTATAAAGTAGCACTAGTGCATGGAGCAGGAACACGTGACGAGCATGTGGAATGGGTGCGTTTATATGAAATTGATCGTATTGATGAGGGGGCATATAATTTAACGACTTTGTTTGTACCTGCCATGGAAAGAGATGAGGCAAAAGCCTCTTTTCAGACTTTGCAATATTATATGGACGAGATTATTCAAAAAGATATTTGGTTACGTGAGCAAACTTTGGATAGTTTAATTCCATATTTACAAGAAGAAACGCAAGAATTAATTGAGGCTATCCAACAAGAAGATGACGCACATATTATTGAAGAATTAGGCGATGTTCTTTGGCAAGTTCTTTTTCAAACAAGCGTTGCTGAAACAGAGGGGTATTTCTCTTTAGAAGAAGTCCTAGAGGAGTTAAATAAGAAAATTAGGAGACGGCATCCGCATGTGTTTGACGGTGTGGTTGTTAAGAGTGTTGAGGAATTGGACGCTTTATGGCAAGAGATTAAGAAAGGTGAGTGAGAGGAAAGGTATGCGATTAGATAAATTTTTAAAGGTATCTCGGATTATTAAACGGAGAACGGTTGCTAAAGAAGTGGCGGATAAAGAGCGGATTTTTATTAATCAAAAAGTGGCTAAATCAAGCAGTCTTGTGAAAGTTGGCGATGAATTGACGATTGAATTTGGAACAAAGACGCTGAAAGTTCGTATTGATAAAATTGTTGATACGACTAAGAAAGATGAAGCAAGTCAAATGTATACTGTTTTAGAGGAAGTGTATAAAGAAAAAGAAAGCCTGTTTTAAAAGGGTGTACAATAAATCGTGTTGGTGAATAAAAAAGAGGTTCTATAATAAATAGGGTTGGTAGCGAAAGGACATTAACCCTATTTTTAGGTATTAAAGTTACTTACCAACATAATTTGCCGAAAATCCCATTTTTTATATAACGATGTAATTACTAGTGACACCCTTATACAAACGATAACAACTTAATTCAGTTTTATTGTTTTTTTGAATTAATGAAAGATTATTTATAGACATCTCCACGATTGCCAATTTTTAAAATAGTGTATATTGTGCCGTCATCTGAAAAGATTACTCTGAAATCGCCAATACGTAACCGTTTAAACGGTGTACCGACCATACTTTTTACATTGCCTAGAGGTAAGTTGTTGATAGCACTAATAATGCGTACTTGAGTTGTCGCATTTTGCTTGGCTAGAAATGTTAATGCTTGTTTTTTATATATTATCTTTTTCATAAATTCAACCCCAAAATTGCCATGACTTCGTCTTGAGTGTATACTTCATCATCTTTTTCTTGAGTGATTTCATCTAATAATTTTTGATAAAATTCATCAACAACCACATTGCCGTTTTCATCGTATTTTTCATCATCTATCAGTATATAGTATAAATTCATTAATTTTGTTACGGTTGTGTCACTCATTTCATCAATCAATAAGTGCATTTCTTCTTTAGTTGTCATTGTATTTCCTCCTTTAATCGTAAATAGGTGTAAAACTGTCTATAACTTTACCAATAATATTTAAATAAACGTCATCATCAATCGGCAAATCGATATAAATATCTTTGTATTGATGATTGTATGACACTAAACGCAATCTGTTTCCTTCAAAAAATACACGTTTAAGGAAACTCTTTCCAGCATAATCTACCACGTATACAGCACCGTTGACGTTGTCGTATCCACTCTTAATTAGTACAATATCGCCATTCCTATATTTCGGTTCCATGCTGTCGCCATGAACCAAAGTAGCAAAATCGTAATTTTTTAAGTCAAATCTATCTGTCTTATATAGTGTAGCTTCGTTATCCCCGTAAGCGACACTAATACCAGTGGCGATCGTTTCAGTTACATATACAAAATTGTAGCTGGACATGTATGATATATTGCTATCCTCTAATGTGAATGTGTTCGTGCTAGTGGTTGTTTTACTGTTTTGTTCTTCTAGTTGCTTTCTGGTGAACTCTAACACCGACGTTTGTCGTTTTGATGTTAGTTGTTCGGCAGTTTCTATTATTAAATCAATAGTGTTATTAGATGTCTTTGTTAAAGGCTCGTTTTCAACACCTAACAACCATAATAAATTTATATCTAACGTTTTAGCTATTAAGTATAGGTTGTCTTGTTTTGGATTAACTTTATTATTGATGTATTGACTGAGTGAGGATTTACTAATTTTTGTGCGTCTAGACAATTCCGCTGGGGTTATCCCCTTATGTTTTAATGCATATACTATTCTTTCACCCATATTCATACTAATTAACTCCTTTCATATATAGTAAACTATTTTTAACGATTATACAAGTTGGTTTTAAAGAGAGTTTAAAAAAATTAACAAAGTAGTTGAAAAGATAAAAATAAATGTAATATACGAGTGGTTAAATAAGTTTAACGATAGACAAGGGGAGAGTACCATGCATGTGATTATTGTAAGTTGCGTGGACGTATTGTTGAAAAATTTGGAACAAATACAAATTTTTATAAAAAGTTAAATAATGAGTGGCGTAAGTTTCTATCATAAATTAAATAACCGTAAGCATTTTGATAATGTAGAAATTTTAGACATGCAAAAGGTACTGGATATTTCAAATGAAGAATTACAAAACTATTTTTTACCGAAAAAGTTAAACAAGTTTAATATTATTTTGTTGTAACCTGAAAAAATGACCATAAAGAAAGGCAGATTTACATGCAAGCATGACTATCAGATGAAGCTAGTAAACAGTTGACTAATAATTTATGGACTTTTTTGCGTATTCTGCTTTTTATCGGTTTCTCTTATCGGTGAAAGCACAAGTTCTGCTGATTTTTTATATTATGCTGGCACTGTTTCTGTGCTATGCGTGGCATGCGTCATTTTTATGGTATCAGTTCCAGTGGATTATCTTTTTCATCTCACTGTCTTTTTTTGTTAGAATCAGTTCCACGCTGTTTTTTACACAACGGCACTATGTCAAAAGATTTTTTTATAATTGTCGGCACCAGTTCCACCGTATGCAGTATCTATTTTCCGTCAATTTCTACAGAGAAAATACGCATAATTTTTAGAAAAATCAGTTTTTTTTAATAAAACACTAGACAAGATTGATGTATATATAATAAACTATAGGAAAGGTTTTGTTATATATTTTATATGTAATCAAGAGAAATTTATGTAGTATGTTAGAATATCTCACGTACATTCTACTGTATAAATTTACTCTTGTTTTCCAATGGGGTTGGATATATTGAAAGAGATTAAAAAAGCTGGACAATATATATATATATATATATAATGGAACAAGTATGTCTATATACATTAAGGGTATGTATAGAAATTTTGGGTATGAATAGAGTGCGTAGAGTTAAGTATACGTGCGTGTTTTTTACTACTTTTGTACAGTAATGCCTTGATGTGTGATAGAAATAAAAAGAAAAAGGAGATTATTATGTACAAAAGAAGAAAACATAATAGACAAACTAAATCGTTTGATTGGTATGGTGCTAAGCAGCGTTTTTCTATTCGGAAATATCACTTTGGTGCAGCGAGCGTTTTATTAGGGACGTTGTTACCACTTGTACCGAATTCAGTACATGCGCAGGACACTGAGCATGTGCGTCATGTTGATGCAGAAACGAACGGGATTGTGTATTCCATTAGAAAATCGGTGCCTTTAGCACAAGGGCAAGAACATGTTGACATCGTTGAGACGGCTAGCGAAATGGATAGTGCCGATGAGTTGAAGCAGTATACTTTAGCTCAAGATAAAGAGCAACGAGTGAGCTTGAGTAAATCGGAAAGTCGTATTGTGACGTATCGTTTGAAAGCTAAAAGTGATGTTGAGAAAGCAGCAGCAACACTAGAAAAAAGTTCGACATCTGTAGAACCGGTAAGAGATGAGAAAGGTGTAGAAAGCACTACTGTGGCACCTGAGAAGGTTGGGGAGAGTCGTTCGGCGTTTAGAAGTGTGCCAGAGTCTACTCAAATGAAAATTAATTTCTATGATGCAGCTGGCAATAAATTAGATGAAAATAGTATTTATCGTAGTAGCACTGGACAAAATATGAATATTACGATGGAAGTTGTGTTCCCAGAGGGAATGACAAATAAGCAAATTGAATTGACATTAGGTCGATTTTTAACATTTGCTGATGATACTAAAACTACTGGAGTTGAAGGAACTGGTGAAACAAATGAAACAATTAAAACACTAGCAAGTGTTTCTGCTCCTCAAGCAACTGAAACCTTAACATCATTAGATGGTAGTGCCTATAAATTCTCTGAAAAAGTTAAAACAAAACAAAAAGTGGTATATCGTGTGAATGATTCAGCAGTGTCCTTGCGTGTGCCATTAATTGTAAATAGTGATATTAATGCTTTATTAAAAGGTATGTCAGCAGATGGTGCAATCAATGGTTCACGTGAAGGGATTGAAGCAGACACACCGATTTCTGTTTTGAGTAGTGGAGAATTTAATGGACAAAATGTGAGAGAAAGCAATAGCTTAAATTACATGAGTATTGAGGCTAATTATGAGTTAGCTCTTCCAGTACTCCATAGAACCAATTATAGTGTGCCTGTAGAAAATGCCAATGCGAATAATCGTAACGGCTATTTAGTAGGGCATACAATCGGTTTGGCTGGAAGAATAGTGGATGGAACGACTCGTTCCTCCTTAATGTACGAAGCAGGAACAACATTTGAGATAGTGACCCCTGCTGGTGTTACAGTCCATTCTTTTTCAGGTAATGCAGCAGAAGTTTATGAAATAGCAGGGAGTACAACAGATAATCAAGGGAATATTATTACAACTTTAAGATTGACTAAACCAACTAAAGCTACTTATGCTGCCCCAGTGGTATTCTTTTCTGTTGATAGAGCAGTGTTTAAAGGAGAGGAATTTACAGCAAGAGTACGTAATACGCAAGTAAAATTACGTAATTATGATACTCCATTTCAGACACGTGCTTATACGAGTAATACGATTGAAAATAATATCCCAGTAAAAATGCAGGTTTTTGAGTATAATGAGCATGAAAATATTGGTCTTTCAAGAACGGATATACCGGCAGTTACAAAGACCGTAACTATACCAATTTTGACAAATTCAAGTACACGTGATGGGCTTTATGCTGGACTAGGCTCTTTTGGGTATCGTTTTATTCAGAATTTTGACAAGACACCAACACGGGCTAAAGAATTGCATTATGCTTTTCCAAGTGATCCATCCTTTGAAGTAAAAGGGATAAAATTAACAACTATTAATAATGGGGATACGTTGACAAGTGTTAAAGTCAAAAGTAAACAACACCCAGAATGGAAAACTGTGACACTCCCAAAACCTTATACATATAAACAAGGCAATGTATTTATTGATTTAGCTACACTTGGGTTAAATCCAGATGATGTATTAACTGAAGCAATTGTGCCAATTGGCGTAATTCCGGCTGAATATCCAGGATCTACTGCACACTTTATAGAACGTGCATCTAATGTGTTTGGAACATTAAAAGAAGATTTTACTGGGCTTAAAACAAGTGCTATTGTGACTTTACGTGATATGGATTATGATGCTAATGACCCAGAACATAATTACACATTAGAACCACAAAATCTTCAGATAGGTATGCGAACACCAACCACAAATTTACGTGTTCTTGTGGACAGCACAAAAGAGGTACGTTTTACAGAACGTGGTTCAATTCGTTATACAATAGACTCTTTTAATGAGAAATCAGACTATACTCAGGATCAATCGTTGGCTAAAGTGGATAAAGCCTTTCTTGTCTTGCCAAGCGAAGTAGATGTGAATCGTTTTGTGATTAAAATGAATAATACAGATATTACAAAACAACTTGTGCAAACACAGGAGACACGTGATGGCAAAACGATTTATACGCTTGATTTTTCAAATGTTCAAGGGTTAAACCGTTACGTTGGTTGGTTAGGAGAATACGGTTCAGGGGTTAAAGAGAATAAATTAACCGTTGAGGCATACATTAATAACCAAGTGGACGATGCCATTGACGTGCCATATCACCAAACGTTATTTATTCAAACTGCCCATCAAACAAGCACAATTGGTTTTTCAAGTGTGAATAATGTTGATCCGTATCAATTAACGGATAATGATGCGCTATTATTTACAAATAAACCGACAACAAATTATTTACGTTTAAGTAAACAAGACAGATTAGATGTGTCTTCTAGTGCTAAATTGGATACAAATTTAGAATATAATGACACTTCAGAATTATTTGTCATTAAGGATAAAACTACTTCATTAGATATTAAATATGCGATTAAAAATCCAACAACTAATGATGTTAATGGCATTGACATGTTTATTCCAATTCCTAAGAAAGGACAAAACTGGGGAAGTAATTTCCAAGACGGGACTAAACCTTTTGACTATACGCTAGAATTATTAAACTTAGCCGACTCATCGGAAACTTTACGAGATATTTTAGAGATTAGCTACGCTACAGTTGACGCGTCGAAATTAACAGGGGCAATCACTCATAATACACAAGAGTTAGCGAACGAAACGTTTACGACAAATCCAAGTGATTTATCGCAAGTGAATTTAGTGCGTTTAAGAGTGAAAGACGGCAAAGTGTTACCAGCTAAATTTGCTGAAGATGTGCATTTGCGTTTTGCTTTGCGTGATGTTACGGAAAAAGAGGACGGTAAGTCAATTGCGTGGAACCCTTATTATGCAGCAGCCTTTTTAAATCATTCAGTTGTTGAGAAAGCTAAGACAACGACTATTGAGCTTGCTTTGGGTAAATTGAAAGTTCAAGTGTTTAAGGACGAGGATAGAAACGCTACTCAAGAGGCTAATGAGGAAAATTGGGCTGATGTTACGGTAACGTTGTTAGATAGTGATAACAATGTTATTGCCACAAAACAGACAAATGGCACGAATGCAGTAGAGTTTGAAGAGCTTGTTTCAGGGAAAGTGTACAAAGTGAATGTCACGAATCCAAATACAGCTGAGTACAATTTCACTACTGCTGGCGAAAATACGTTGTTAAATTCTGTTGTAAGTGTTGAAGCAACAAAAACGCCTTTAGCAGATACACCAATTACAAAAATTGGATTAGGACGTAAACAAAACTTAGTGAACGAACCAATTTTGAAAAAAGATGCAGAGGATACACCAGCAATTTCAGCAGGTAAAGCATTAATTGATGGCTCAGACAAACCAGAAAGTCCATTAAGTGATGCAGATAAAGCCATTGTCAAAGACAAAGTGGATACAAGCAACTTACCAGATGGCACAACATTAACGCCAGCTGATAAAGTAAGTGCAGATAAAGACGGTAACCCAGTTGTTGAGGTAATTGTGACATATCCAGACGGCACAACAGACACAATCAATGTGCCAGTGAAACAAAAAGACAAGGCGACAAACGAACCACAATTAAAACCAGATGCAGAAAACACACCAGAGATTTCAGCAGGTAAAGCATTAATTGATGGCTCAGACAAACCAGAAAGTCCATTAAGTGATGCAGATAAAGCCATTGTCAAAGACAAAGTGGATACAAGCAACTTACCAGATGGCACAACATTAACGCCAGCTGATAAAGTAAGTGCAGATAAAGACGGTAACCCAGTTGTTGAGGTAATTGTGACATATCCAGACGGCACAACAGACACAATCAATGTGCCAGTGAAACAAAAAGACAAGGCGACAAACGAACCACAATTAAAACAAGATGCAGAAAATACACCAGCAATTTCAGCAGGTAAAGCATTAATTGACGGTTCAGACAAACCAGAAAGTCCATTAAGTGATGCAGATAAAGCCATTGTCAAAGACAAAGTGGATACAAGCAACTTACCAGATGGCACAACATTAACGCCAGCTGATCAAGTAAGTGCAGATAAAGACGGTAACCCAGTCGTTCAGGTGACTGTGACATATCCAGACGGCACAACAGACACAATCAATGTGCCAGTGAAACAAAAAGACAATATGGCAAATACACCAACAATTAAAGAGGGTACTGTTTTAATTGAGGGTTCAGATAAACCAGGTAGTCAATTAAGTCCAGAGGATAAAGAAGCTATCAAGAATATGGTAGATACAAGTAAACTACCAGAGGGAACAAACGTAAGTGTATCTGACAAAGTCAGTGCAGATAAAGACGGTAACCCAGTAGTCGAAGTAACAATAACATATCCAGACGGTACGAGCGTAACAGTTAACATTCCTGTTAAACAAGTAGATAATGCTATTTATCGTCCAGAATTTAAGCCAGCAGTTATTGAAGGCTCAGTTTCTCCGAATGCACCATTATCTAAAGAAGATCAAGAGCTTATTGCAAGTCAAGTGACTGTTCCAAATGCTCCTGAGGGCACTATTATTGTTGTAGATGATAAAGTGAGTGTTGATGAGCATGGAAATCCAGTTGTAGTAGTAGCTATTGTTTATCCAGACGGAAGTGTTCAATTCGTTTATGTTCCTGTTTCTCAAAAAGTAAGCGAACAATCTTCAGATGACGATTCAAAACAAGACAATAACACGAAAAAACAAGGGCAGTTACCATATACTGGCTCTGAAAAAGGCAATAATTTATTGTCGTTAGCAGGTGTAATGAGTATGTTTGGTGGATTGTTCATTGCTAAAAAGAGAAAAAATAAAAAAGACGAAAATTAATCGTTTAATATAATAAGTCGTCAGATACAAAAAAGCAGTCATCATTAGGTGGCTGCTTTTTTGCGTACGACGGGCATGTCGTACGCAAAGGGACTGGGAAAAAACTCTTAAACATAAAAAGCAGCTTATCATGATGTCATCAGAAATGTGGATTCTAAGCAGTTTTCACCTTTTAATCGAAAGGCTAAAACTTTACTTTTTCCCCCAGTCTCTTCTTGCTTAGCTTATTCTCTTGAACGACATGCATTAAAAGGTGATTGAAGTGCCGTGTGCCCAATGGCATGCACAGTGGTGTGAGAGGGGTGAGAAATTATTCCCTACTTGATTTTTAGATAAAAAGGGGCAGTTTACAGTGTGTAAAAAGAATATCGTTTATTCTCGTGGCTGAATATGGTATAATTTCTTTTGGATATGTTAAAGGACTGATATTAAAATAATGTAAAGGAATTAGATATGGAAAGTATATTGACATGGACAAATATAATGAGAGTTATTGATGTTGGCATTGTAGCATATTTGATTTACGTGCTAATCACGTTTTCTCAACATACACGAGTTGTGAATTTGTTTAAAGGGGTCTTGTTTATTGTTGTCATAAAAATAATTAGTGAATATTTAACGTTATATACACTAGGGTGGATTATTGACCAAGTTATTGTTTGGGGAGTTATAGCCGTTATCATTATTTTCCAACCAGAAATTCGCTTATATCTTGGACAACTTGGACAAAATAAACTCTTTATGAAAAAGAAATCACCCTATTCATCTCGAAAGCGAACCATTGATGAGTTGTCAAAAGCTGTTCAATATTTGTCTAAACGTAGCATTGGTGCATTAATTAGTTTGGAAATGGGAAATTCGCTAAAATCATATAGTGATACTGGTGTGAAACTAGAGGCTTTTTTATCAAGTCAATTATTGATAAATGTATTTATTCCGAACACTCCTTTACATGACGGTGCAACGATTATTAAAAATCATAAAATTCAAGCGGCTAGTTGTGTGTTGCCTTTGTCTGAAGATACATCAATTCCTCAAGAACTTGGAACTAGACATCGAGCAGCTATTGGACTTAGTGAGCATACAGATGCATTGACAATTGTCGTGTCAGAAGAAACAGGTGATATTAGTGTTTCTTATAAAGGAACTTTACACAGAAAACTGACTATCGAGCAATTAGAAGCGTTATTAACTGAAGAATTGATAGAAGATATTAGCAATAATAAGCAAAGACGTTTTGAAAATGTGTCTGCATTGTTGAAAATGCTTCGTAAAGGAGGGAAATAACATCGAAAAATGGTTGAATAGTAAATATGTGAGCGTCTGTTTGTCTGTTTTATTAGCGATTATGTTATCAACGTATGTGTATAATCGCGTGAATTCCTCAACAACTAATCATGATAATATGTTGAGTGTTCAGACAACCAAACTCGTAGAGGATGTTCCAATTCATGTTATTGACTCTTCAGGAGAGAAGTATATCTCAGGTTTACCAGAAAAAGTCACTGTTTCTTTAGACGGCCCTAGAAATGTATTAGCACAATTAACAAATCAAACCTTAACAGTAGAAACTGAAGATTTAGTCAAATTTCCTAATGGAGAAGTAGGAATTCAGTTGTTATTGAAAAAATTGCCAAGTAATGTGACTGGAAGTGTTGTTCCTCGAGTGGTCAATGTTCAATTGGATGAACGCGTGCAAAAAGAATTTGCAGTAAATGCGATTATTGATGCAAATATTATTGCCGACGGATATGAAATGGGAAATGTCACGGTTTCGCCTGAAAAAGTAACACTGACTGGTAGTCGTGAGGCTATTGAAAAAGTGCATACAGTCACAGCAAACGTATCTTCAGGTGTAGCTAAAACAGAATCGTTTATTCAAACTCATGTTGCCGTTGTGGTAAAAGATAGTCAAGGAAATATTTTAGATGTTAATGTGGATAAAAAAGTTAGTTTAACGGTTCCTGTCTATCAAAAAGGAAAAAAAGTACCTGTTGAAATTGTTTTAGCAGGGCAACAAAATGATTATACGTATAAAGTGGAAAGCCAAACGGTGTCCGATTTAACATTGTTAGGTACAACTGAACAGTTGGAAAAAGTGTCTAAAATCACGGCAACGATTAATGTTAGTCAGATTACGCAATCACAAACATTAGAGGCAACAGTATTAGTGCCACAAGGGATTACAATTAGTAATCCACAACAAGTTAAAGCAAATATTAAAGTTGAAAGAAAAGTATCAGAAGGAGAATAGCAATACTATGGGAAAATATTTTGGAACAGACGGAGTAAGAGGATTAGCGAATGTGGAGTTAACACCAGAATTAGCTTTTCGACTAGGGCGATGTGGAGGATATGTGTTGTTACAACATGCTAAAGATGATGCACACCCACGTGTTTTAGTTGGGCGTGATACACGCATTTCTGGACAATTATTAGAACAATCGCTTATTGCAGGGTTATTGTCTGTTGGAATTGATGTATTACAATTAGGTGTTGTATCTACTCCAGCAGTAGCCTATTTAACACGCGTGCAAAATGTAGCGGCTGGTGTGATGATTTCAGCTTCACACAATCCAGCACCAGACAATGGGATTAAATTTTTTGGTTCAGATGGCTTTAAATTATCTGATGATCAAGAATTGGAAATTGAACAATTATTAGATGCACAAGAAGATACACTGCCTCGTCCAAGTGCAGAAGGACTTGGCACTATGGAAATGTATTTAGAGGGACATTTAAAATATACTGAATTTGTGCGTTCAACCGTTCAAACAGATTTGAGTGGCATTAAAGTTTGTTTAGACACTGCAAATGGTGCGACAACACCATTAATTAATCGTTTATTTGCTGATTTAGAAACAGATTTTGCCGTTATAGGAAATAAACCAAATGGACTAAATATTAATGAACAAGTTGGCTCAACACATCCAGAAGCATTATGTCAATTTGTTTTAGAGCAAAAAGCTGATGTTGGTTTAGCTTTTGACGGTGATGGCGATCGCTTAATTGCGGTTGATGAGTTAGGACAAATTGTTGATGGCGATAAAATTATGTTTATTTGTGGGAAATATTTAAAAGAGTGTGGCTTATTAAAACATGACACAATCGTTTCTACCGTTATGAGTAATTTAGGGTTTCACAAAGCTATTGAGACATCAGGTATGAAAACTGTGAAAACACAAGTGGGCGATAGATATGTTGTAGAAGAAATGCGAAAAAATGGTTATAATTTAGGTGGAGAACAATCTGGACATATCATCTTTTTAGATTTAAACACAACTGGTGATGGTATTTTAAGTGGTGTGCAACTCCTAAATGTGATGAAACAAACTGGAAAATCATTATCTGAACTTGCAAGTGAAGTAGTCACTTACCCTCAATTATTGGTAAATATACGTGTAAGTGACAAAAATAATGCTATGTCTGTTCCAGCAATTAAACAAGTTGTTGAGGACGTTGAACAAGCCATGCAAGGAGATGGACGCATTTTAGTACGTCCCTCAGGAACTGAACCGTTATTACGCATTATGGCAGAAGCACCAACAGATGAATTGTGTTTAGAATATGTTAGCAAAATTGCTGATGTCGTCAAACGTGAAATTGGACTTGAAAATAGCTAAAACAATTAACATAACTAAAATATGGTGTTGAAGTATCATTGATGTCAATGTGTTAAATGGTGCATGTGTGACTAAAAAACGGATGTCCAAAAGGAAAAGACCAACTCAAAAATAAGGTGTTGAAGTGTTGTCAGTAACAATGTTTAAAATGGTGCTTCTACAACTAAACAGGCAAATGATAAGAAAGTAGACAATCTATTTGAAGAGGTACTGTTACTGTCAATGTTTAAAACGAGAGCATGCATGATTAAAATGTCATATGGTAAAAGAAAGACAAGCTGATTTGAAGTTAAATAGAGAGCTGTTTATTGAGTTTTCTTTAGTATCTAAATGCATGAAATCTATCTACAGACTGATTTCATGCGTTTTTAGATAAAAACATAAACAAAAAGATGATTTTATAAGAAAATAAATGGAGAAAAAAGATGAGTGTTTATCATGTAGGAAAAATTGTGAATACACAAGGTTTAAAGGGAGAGGTACGTGTGATTTCGGTTACGGATTTTGCTGCCGAACGATATAAAAAGGGGCAATTATTGTCTATTGTGAACCAGAATGAGAAAATAGGTGACGTAGTTGTAAAAAGTCATCGAAAACATAAAAATTTTGACTTATTAACTTTTGAAAATCATCAGTCTATTAACGATGTTGAGCAATATAAAGGTATGCATTTAGTTGTTGATGAGTCATTTTTACATGAGTTAGAAGATGATGAATTTTATTATCATGAAATCATTGGTTTAGATGTTTTTTGCCGAGATGAAAAAATAGGTAACATAAAAGAAATTTTGGAATTAGGGTCTAATGATGTGTGGGTTGTGCAAAGAAAACAGAAAAAAGATGCGTTAATTCCGTATATTAATGATGTGGTACTATCTGTTGATGTAGCAAACCATCGTGTAGAGATTGCCGAGATTGAAGGGTTGCTTGATTAATGAAGATTAGTGTATTAAGTTTATTTCCAGAAATGTTTTCTGCAATGCATGCGTCTATTATAGGAAAAGCACAAGAAAATAATATTATTGATTTATCTATTGTCAACTTTAGAGAATTTGCACGTAATAAGCAAAAGCATGTTGATGATTATCCTTTTGGTGGGGGTGTTGGCATGTTATTGAAGATAGAGCCATTGGTTGAAGCCTTAGAGTCTGTTATAGATTTACCCGCTAAGAGTCCAAAACAACGTGTGATTTTATTAGATCCATCAGGAAAGCCGTTTACACAACATCTAGCGAATGAATTTTCTAAAGCTGATGAATTAATATTTATTTGTGGGCATTATGAAGGCTATGATGCTAGAATAAAACAGTATATTACAGACGAGGTGTCATTAGGAGACTATGTATTAACTGGTGGAGAGTTGGCAGCCATGGTTATGATTGATGCCACAGTACGTTTGTTGCCGGACGTTTTAGGCAATAATCAGTCAGCTTTAAGTGATTCTCATGCCAATGGGTTGTTGGAACACCCTCAATATACTAGACCAAGAGAGTACAGAGGCATGTGTGTACCAGATGTGTTAATTAGTGGAAATCATAAACTCATTGATGAGTGGAAAGAGCGAGAAAGCTTGCGTCAGACACTTCTTAAAAGACCCGATTTACTAGAAAAACATGAACTTACCGAAAAACAGTTAAACATATTGGAGGAATTGCGGCATGAACTTTGATGTATTACCGTCACCAGCATACGTTGTTGATGAAACATTATTACGAAAAAATTTAGAGATTTTACAACATGTTAAACAAGAAACTGGCTGCAAAATTTTATTGGCTCAAAAAGGATTTTCTATGTTTTATTTTTATCCTTTAATGCGTGAGTATTTAGACGGAACGACCGCTAGTGGCAGCTTTGAAGCTAGGTTAGGTTATGAGGAATTTGGTGGGGAAACACATATTTTTTCTCCTGCATTTACTAAACAAGAAATAGAAACAGTTTTACCAATGGTAGAGCATATCGTTTTTAATACACCTACGCAATTAAAACAATACAAACCATTAATTGAGAGCAGTGGAAAAAGAATCGAAATAGGATTACGTGTTAATCCAGAATTTTCAACACAAGCTAGTGAGCATGCTATTTATGATCCAAGTGCTAAATTTTCGAGATTAGGCACTACTTTATCACATTTTGATGAGCGTATTTTATCTGATTTGGACGGTTTACATTTTCATACGTTGTGCCAACAAAATTCAGATGATTTAGAAAAAACGGTAGCAGTTTTTGAAGAAAAATTTGGTCGATATTTGCATGGAATGAAATGGGTTAATTTTGGTGGAGGACACCATATTACAAGAGCTGATTATGACATTGATCGTCTAATTCGTGTAATTAATCGTATTAAAAAAACGTATGACGTGCAAGTTTATTTGGAACCTGGAGAAGCAGTCGCTTTAAATACTGGTTTTTTAGTGGCAACGGTTATTGATATTAATTTCAATGAAATGAATATTGCCATTTTAGATACGTCTGCATCTTGTCACATGCCAGATGTACTAGAAATGCCGTATAGACCAGAAGTTATTGGTGCAGGTTTACCAAATGAAAAAGCCTATACCTATCGTTTTGGAGGTCCGACTTGTTTAGCAGGAGATATTATCGGTGATTATTCATTTGATAAACCGTTAACTATTGGCGATAGAGTGGTCTTTACAGATATGGCACATTATTCTATGGTTAAAAATAATACATTTAATGGCATGCCTCTACCAACAATTGCAGCCTTTACCCAAGAGGGAGAAGCAGTTATTGTGAAACAATTTGGATACGCAGACTTTAAAGAACGCTTATCCTAATCTATGGAAGAGTGCATTCTACCATAAAGCGATGATGCCAAGTAAAATAGTGTTTATTGTCTGTATACTTTGATAATATTTATCTTATTAAAGTATACGTCCCAAAGACGTGTTTGTTCAAATAGAGATTGCGTGTCTAAATAGGAAAATATACAGACTAAACATGATTAGGCTTTAAAGTGTTGTCGGTAATGGATTAGAGAGATTTGCATTTTTCAAAAATATAAAAAAATGGCTTTATACAGAACTTTTATTTTGTATAAAGTCATTTTATGTGTGTTGAGAAAAATAGTTTAATGTTTTTCAGAATTATCCTTAGCGACTGGTGGAAGAATTGCAACGATAATAGCAACTGAAATTGTGGCAAAAATAGCCAAAATAAAAGCGTGAACAGGATTGTATTGCGTGTGATTTAAAGATGCACCTATATAAAAAGTGACCTGACTAATTAATAATGCCCAAATAAATGTTACAAAATATTTCATAAAGACGCTCCTTATCTTCTTTATAATATAATCATACTCTTATTTACGTAAAAATTCAAATAGATTACTTGCATTTACAGAAAGTTTGATGATTAATGATGAAGTGTATTGATTGGATTATGTAAAGTTAGAATATCTTGTTGTTTGTGTTGTGATACGTGTGTATAAATTTGAGTAATCGCAATAGAGCTATGCCCTAAAATATGTTGAATGTAACGTATATCAACGTTGTTGTCGAGTAGCATGGTAGCAAATGTATGCCTAAACATGTGTGGAGTAATGGGTGTATAAATTTTTATTTTTTCACAAGTTGTTTTAATCATTAATCGCACAGCTTGTTCAGAAATATGATTTTTTTGATTGTCATTTTGAAATAAAAAGTGATGAGAATTCTGTTTGTAAGTTTGTATGTATTCTTTTAAAAGTGAATAGGTTATGTCATTTCCAATATAAATCATACGTTCTTTTTTTCCTTTACCCATTATGTTTAAAGAACGACTTTGTAAGTTGATATTAGATATGGATAAATTGCAAAGTTCAGATACACGTATGCCTGTTGAAAGGAGAAGTTCAATAATGAGTAAATTGCGATGAGTTTTTTCTTTTTGATAGGGAGTTTTCGCTAGAATTTTATTTGTGTATAAATATTCATAGATGTTTTTTAGATAAGGGAGTGAGATAACTTTAGGCAATAATTTTTCAGTTCTAAATTTAAATGTTAAATGTCTGAAAGGGTTAGTGTTAATAAGTTTTTTTGTTTCTAAGTAAGCAAAAAAGACTTTTAAAGTCGCGATTTTTCTTTTTAGTGTTTTGGGTTTTAGTGTTGAGTGATTGAGATGATTGATATATGTTTCAACATCAAATCCACAAAGATGATAAAATTGTGTTAAGTCATTTTTATATGCTCTTATTGAGTGTGGACTTAATCGTTTGTAACGGTAACAATAGTCCAAGTAGTTAGAAATAATAGTATAATCCATAATAGTCTCCTTTAATGATAATGACGATATTATAGACGCTTTTAGATGCTTTGTATAGTGATAATAAATTGTTATCGGTAGGAGAAAATGTGTGAGATTAGTAGTTATTTTGAATGTTAATCCAAATCCAAATGATCATGATAAAATTAGTGAAAATAGGGAATATACTCTTCAAGAATTGAAAGACATATTGGAAGTAAACTTTTTAAAATTTATTAAAGAAATAACGTTTTATGATAACTTTGAACAGTTCAAAAAAAACGTTCAAAGACATCTTAATGATTTTGTATTAAATTTTGATTTCGGATACAAAAGTCGAACTCGAAATATGTATGTTCCAGCATTTTGTGAAAACTATAAAATTAAGTATTTTAACCCAGATCCGTATGTGCAAGTTTTGTGCCAAGATAAATTTATGACAGAGAAATTTGCTGAAAATTTTGGCATTGCAGTTCCAAATAGTATACTACTATTTAAACATTCATATCAAAAAAATTTATTAAAGGATTTAAATTATCCACTTATTATTAAACCGAATTATGAATCTGAATCAATCGGTATTACGCAAGATTCAATTGTTGAAAATCTAGGAGATGCTGATATTATCATTAACAAACTATTTAAAGAATTTGATGGGGTTTTAGTTGAAGAATATATTGAAGGTAAAGAAATAGCAATAACTATTTTTGATAATTCTGAAGAGGTATTTTTTGAAGAAGTAGAGCTAGTTTTTCCTAAGTCAGAAAAAATTAAATATCAAGCTTATACTTCAGAAATAAAGCAAAAACTCGGAATAGAAATTAAAAAAAGTTGCTATTTAAGCGACAAAGATATTATCAGCTTAAAACAACTTTATAAAAATCTGTCTCCAAATAAACTAATTAGAATCGACGGTAGAATAAAAAATTCAAAATTCTATTTAATTGAAATCAATGCGAATCCCGGATTATATCCAAAATCTGTTGTACCTAAAACTTTTCTTGTGAATGGATATAATTATGTGGATATGTTAGAGAAACTTTTTAGCGTTCATCTAAACTAAGTGGTAATTTCCATGATGTTTCATACATCAACTTCATTTTATACTCTGTAAAGTTTTTGATTTGATTATAAACTAGTTTATTACTATATATCTTAGCCTTATCATTATTATACATTTTAGAATAATAATGATAAAGGTTATAATAAATTTTATCAATAAATCGTTTAAAAGATGTAGTATTTAATAACTCTTCTAATTCAAATACAAGCTTTTGACAATTAATATCTGCTATCTGGTCACTTAGAATGTAGTAAACAAGTAAATTATTATAAATTGCTAGTAAATCATATTGATCATAAGCAGTTAATTTAGCATTATTGAGTAGTTCTGGGATGGATTCATCAATTTTATGACTATAGAATTTGATAGTAGCCTCATTATGAAGAATCATGTGATTATAAATAAGTTTGTTTCCAAAAAATTTTCTGGCTTTTTTTAAATGTTCCTCTGCTTCCACAATTTTTCCATTAACTGCGTATAGGTAAGATAGGTAGATAGCATTAAGACCAGAAAATTCATTATCTCCTAGATTATAAATTCTATCTGAAATTTCTTCAACCTTTCTTAATCGTTCAGGAAAATCAAACTCAAATACATTTGAAATTCTAATTAAAAATGGGAAGAGTACATTATCTGTTTGAAATTTAACACTTTCAAAAATTTTTTCAGCTTCATCTCTACGATCTAATTGGATTAAATTCATAATTTTAACCAACGATAGTTTGAAAAACAATGAACTTTGTTTATTAATCTTTATGCTATTTTTCTGAATGTATTCAATAGATTCAACAAATTGTTCGCAACGGTTTAAAATTAAGGATTTAGCAAATATTACTTCTTCTGTGACTTCTGTTGAAAGATTGATAAACTCTAATGCTTCATAGTATAAATTGGCATCGTAAGCTATTTTAGCTAACGAAAGTGCTAAGGTGCTATCTTTCTCGATAAAATTGTGTTTATTTAATAAAAAATTTTCAAAATATTCTCTGCGACCTTGTTGTGAATCAAAGTTTAATAAACGTATGTGTATTTTAGATAATAACTGTTTGACTTGTAAGAATTGTTTCGAATTGATATAGTAGTCGACAAGTATGTCTAAATAATCAAATTTATCCGTTTGAGATAGTTTTAAGTTAAGAAATCTGATAAGACTTGAGCCGACAAAACTTTTCTCTTTTTGGAAATAGGTTTCTTGGCTTACTATTTCTGATATAGAGTTTGGCAGAAACACAAAATTTTCAACTTGCTCTAATAGGTTCTTTTCAAGAAGAAAGTTAATATCTTCTTGGGAGAAAGCTTTGTCTGTCATTAGCATAATTTCTTTCAATTCCGTAAGTGATAACTTTCTCTTTGTGTAGAGAACAAAAAGTAGGAACACTAATTGGGATTGAGAGATATTCTTGATAATTTGGTATATGCTCTGTAGTTGAGAGGCTTTATCTTCTTTCAAACGTTCAGAAAAGTCTTTTAATATGATGGATATTTCTGATAAATCTCCTTTTTTTATGCTGTTTTGTATAATTGCAAAATTAACGTGTTCATTTTGTAATCCTAACTGATCTGACAAAAGATTTATATATAACTTGATATGCTCATCTGAGAGTTTTTCTAATTGGTATGTTTTTAATGTTATACTGTGACTATTTTTAAAACTATTTTTAACTTTTTCATCTGCACACTCAAAAATGAAGATACTCCCTTCAGATTTTACAATCAATTTGTTTAATAAATCGAGTGATTCTTGCTCGATTTTTGAAGCACTTGGAAAATTAAAATATAACTTTTCATGATTTAAGACGTACTCTGCATATTCAAATAGATTTTCAATTTGTGCTTTTAAAATAAAAGTTTCATATTTTCTTTGTTCAGACATTAATGACGGTAAAATTATTTCAGAGGTCACAGATTTTATAGCTTTTTCTTTGGACTCTCTCCCAAGAAGAAATTTGGCAAAAAAATCTGATATTTTAAATAGTATTTGTATACTCTTTAGATTATTAGTTTTTTCTTTATAAAATGCTTCAAAATCAAGAAATTTATAGGAGTGGCTTAATTTATCTAATTCAATTACCAAACGTCTAAATGTGGAAAATTCCTCAGTATCATCTAAATGAAGAATTTCAATAGGAATTTTTGAAAAGTCTTTTGTAATTTCTTTTATAAATTTGGACTTCCCTATACCCGAATTTGCTTCAATAATATAGACATGACTTTTGCCTGTTTTTAAATGTTGTTTATACTCATTTTTTATATCCTGTAACTCATTCTTTCGATTAATAAACTTCATTTTTTTATTTCTCCTACCGATAACAATTTATTATCACAAGTATATCACATCATATACAATAAAGTATATAGTAAAAGAGGGAGAAGTCTGGTGAATTTATTTAAAAAACATAGCGAGGTGATTATGACTGTTTTTATCTTTAATTTCTGATATAATAAAAGAGATGTAAAAAGAAAAAGGTGTTGTATGAGTAAAAAGAAAAAATCACATATTCCAATTAGATTAAACATACTCTTTTCTATAATTGTGCTTTTGTTTGGAGTATTGGTCTATAAGTTGGTTGATTTACAAATTGTTAATGTATCTAATTATCAAACGTTGTCCAATCAGACGAAAGCTGTTCAAGTTAAGACTGACGTAACACGTGGGCAAATATATGATAGGAACGGCACATTATTAGTTGGGAATCAGTCTTATACGACGATTGATTACACGAGAAAAACAAATGATGCCAAGGAAATGGTCGAGGTTGCCAAACGTTTGGCTGCACTTTTGTCATTACCAAATAATGAATTGAAAGAAAGAGATTTAAAAGATTATTGGGCACTTACGCATGTTGAAGAACTTAATAGTCGTTTGAATTCGCAAGAGAAACGTCTGTCTGGAGCTGAGTTATATGAGGTGCAATTGAGTAAAATTACTGATGATGATATTGTGTATTCAGATGAAGAGAAAAAAGTGATTATGATTTTTACACGCATGAATAGTGTGTCTATGCTTGAAAGTGTATCAATTAAAAACAGAGATGTAACGTCTTTAGAAGTTGCACAGGTCACAGATCAATTGCAGAGTTTGTCTGGTGTGTCAATTGGTTCAGATTGGGAACGTGTGTATCCACAAGGAGAAATTTTACGCTCTTTGTTTGGTAGTGTGTCAACAGAGAAAACAGGTATTCCAGAAACAGAAGCTAATGCTTATTTGGCTCAAGGGTATTCTAATAATGCTCGTGTAGGGACAAGTTATCTTGAAAAAGCGTATGAAACAGTTTTGAAAGGTAGTCCAAAAGTTACTACAGTAATGTTTGATTCAAATCATAAAATTATGTCTTCTCAAGAAACTTTTGCTGGAAAATCTGGCTCAAATGTTATGTTGTCTATTGATTTGGAATTACAAAAGAAAGTAGAAAATATATTGACGAGTTTTTTAGCTAATGGTGTTGGAGAAAGAGGACTAAATGATAGCATTTATGCGATTGTTCAACGTGCTAAGACCGGAGAAATTTTGGCAATTAGTGGGAAAAAATATGGTTATGATGCACAAAATAATAAGTATACTTTCGAAATTCAAGATAATGTATTAGGTGCTATTAATGCAAATTATAATATGGGTTCTTCCGTAAAAGGTGCTACAGTAGGTATTGGATATAAATACGGAATTATTACGGAAACAAATAATGTATTGATAGATTCACCTATTCAATTTCAAGGTAGTGCTCCAATTAGTTCGGTTTTTAACCGAGAGGGAACAATGGCATTAAGTGATGTTGAGGCTTTGGCAAGATCTTCGAATATTTATATGTTGCGTATTGCTTTAGCTGTTGGGGGACAAACACAAATTGAAGATCAAGGGTTGTTGACGATTCGTCCGGATACATTATCTGTATTAAGAAAAGAACTAGGTGCGTATGGGTTAGGTGCCTATACAGGAATTGATTTGCCTAATGAGAGTAAAGGGTATGCTCCAAACGATAGTGTTAATGTTGGAGCAGCTTACGTATCATTTGGTCAGTATGATTTGTATACGCCATTGCAGTTATCTCAATATGTGACAACCATTGCTAATGGAGGAATACGTTATGCACCAAGGTTAGCTCAAGACATTAGAAGTGCAGAAAATATGTTAAACTCAAGTGGTACGCTTCAAGCAAATCTTGCACCAAGTATTATGAATACAATTGATTTGACGTCCTCTCAAATTGGACGAATTCAGGAAGGGTTTTATCAAGTTACACATAATCCTTACGGAACAGATTATTCAACATTTTCGAGTTATTATCCGTCAGTTTCTGGTAAAACAGGAACAGCAGAGGCATTTTATAATGGCGATATTAAGCAGGATACACAAGTTGAGGTGGACAATCGGACGTTTGTAGCGTATGCTCCAAGTACAGATCCAGAAATTTCTGTAACGGTTGTTATTCCGAATTTAGAACCGAATAGTCCACGTTATCGTGCTGATTCTCCGGGGATTGTGGCACGAAATATTTTCTCAGCATATTATAACCGTTAAATATTTGATAGATTGCTCATTATGTTGTGTGCATGTCATATCATGGGAGCAGGAAACTATTGACAAAATATAAATAACATAAAACTCTAAAGACATTCATCAATGTTTTTAGGGTGTACAATAAATCGTGTTGGTGAACAAAAAAGTTCGCCAACACGATTATTTTTTTATAGAAAAAAGTGAAGCAAACCAGTAAACTATAAGTTGAGACAAAATAGTAAAGAGGTGCTTCACATGGATAAGAATACCAGAAAATTATTGAAATTGGAAGAAGAATTTGAATTTCCAGAAAATTGGCTAACTCAAGACGTGCAACATCATATTAAATATCATATTAT
>NZ_SPPB01000022.1 GCF_004570605.1 Granulicatella sp. WM01
CACACAAAAGCGTTGGTTATTGAAGCATTTAATGGGGATATTTTCTTGAATATCGCTGACAACATTTATGCCACACGTTGTTTGTTAACACATGAAGAGCATTCAGCGGTGTTTGATTTGGGCGAGAATATAAAAAAGAAAGACGCCAATACGTTCCACCACAATCACATCCGTGGAAACTGACATCTTTCAAACGCTATCTCAAGAGTATTGGAAAAACTCTTGAAGAGTATCAAGACAACAAGCCTGCTTGATACTTTAATAGCATACATTATTTTGCCCTATAAGTGCAATGATTTTTTTGAAAATCATTGCACTTATAGTGGCCCACATTTTGGGACATTCTCATTTTCGATTGACACTAGGTACACCTACTAATGCTCTACTTGCTCTATTTATGCCATCAACATAGCTATATGCAGCATTTAAAGAATTGAAATTCCAGAATCTCTTTGAATCAAAATAATGATACTCTCTATCTAATTGTGATTTTAATACTCGTAGAATAGATAATACTGTACTCTCATCGTTAATTTTTATTGCCTTATAGGCTTTTCCTCAACTCCCTCATTATAAAACTCAATATGCTGATTAATTTCAGAACCCAAAATTCCTGTAACATCAAATTGTAATATACCAGAAGTTAAGCTATTCATATATCCTTCTTTCTATAAAATCCTCAAGAGAAAATTTCCCATTATTACTGCTTAATAATCTATTTATTTCATTAATATAAGCTGGGTGATTATCAATAATAATGATTTTTGATTTTGCTCTAGTGATTGCAACATAATGATCCTCGAACTTTAATGTATTTTTATATCTGTCAATCAAATATTCAACAAAAATTATCACCGTATCTGCAGCTAGTCCCTTTGAATTATGTGTTGTCATTAATAAGTTATTTTTCAATGAACTAGTATCAAATAAGATTCTATTCTCTACATCAATTAAAACTTCAAGTAATATTTGACTTTCTAATTTATCACCAAATTGTGTAATGGGTACACCTAGATATGACGCTATATCTTCGATAAGTAATCGCTCAGGATTTTGACGCAAGATTTTCAATTTTTTTAATAATCCTTTCCTAAAATCGTCATTATAATCAGGAAAAAGATTGTTCAACACATCATACTCAGAAAAACTTTCAAGAAAATAATATTGAGCTAAAGATTGTAAAAAACGACCATTGGTACACTCTATAAAAGGATTTTTTCTGACATAATCAAATTCATTTGGGAATATTCCACCTAATTGTGTTACAGTTTCTTCAATATGTTGATTGTTTCCAATTAAAAAATAATTTTTTTCATCTAAATTTATATCACCATTATCTACCAGAGATCTGATAACATCTTCTTTTAAAGCAAATTGCTTAGTCTCTATATATAAAATAGAACCTGTTTCATTAATAGAATCAATTTTTACTTCTGGAGTTAGAGCTAATGAAAAATCTACAATTTTAGGTAAACTCCTAAAATTACCAATAAACCTCTCTTTTTTTAAATCATTTTCGTTTTCCCATAAATTTTTAATATATCTAGGCGAAGCCCCTCTCCATTGATAAATTGATTGTTTATCATCTCCTACAATAAATAATCGAATTCCCAGTTCATCTTTTAAATACATGAATAAATCATTCATAGATTGATCACAATCCTGAAACTCATCGATATAAAGTGAATTGAATTTATACTTTAGATACTCTGATGCAGACACAATATTTTTTAGTATATCTAAAGCAACTTCACATTTAAAATTCTTACCTTGCCGAGCGGTCGGATTATCATAAGTAGCAAAAATACCATTTTGCATTATTTGACTTAGTCCAATGTCGAAATTATTAAACTTGTATTCTTGCTGAAAACTAAACTGTAACGACGTTGCAACTTTATACCTTTGATCAAGGAAAGGGAGAATAATCTCATTATCTAAAAATGAATCAATAGTAGATACAACAACATTTTCTGGAATTTCAACTAATTTCTGTTTTATTTCTTCAGTTGCGTTCCGAGTGAAAGTTATCGCTGCTAGTTTTTGATAATTATCTAGTTTTTTAGAATCGCTTTTTAGCTTTTCAGCTAAAAAAGTTGTTTTTCCCGAACCTGCGTTAGCTAAAATTAGAATGTTTCCTTGATACTCTAATAACTCTTTTTTGATAGTTTCATCTCGTGTAGCAATATCACTCATAGTCTAAAAACTCCGCTAAAACTTTAAAATACTCTGATTTCACAATTTTGTGTGCAATTTCTGGAGTAAGGTCCCCCTCAATATATTCCAACATATTATACTGCTTACTACTTTGTAACCAATTCACAAAATCTGATACATTCATTCCATTTCTCTCACTTTTGGACAGTACCTTAGCTAAATCGTTTTCTAAATCAATCTCTGATATATATAGTCTCTTTGAATTCAATTGAGATACTAAAGAATATTCCATAGTATACAGTTCTTCCTTTTTAGCTTTTATATTCTGATTTCTTTCTTCCTTTGAAGAGAAATCTATACGATAATTATTTAATTTAGCAACGATATTGTCATCAAGAATCTCAATACATCGATTGAACCCTATCGGAGAAAATTCATGTTTATCACCTCTGCTAGCCTTTAAATCATTATCTGTCTTCACAAAAAATTCTATACCTAATTCTCTATACAGCTTTGCATAAGGTTTAAAATTTATACCATTAACTTGTAACAAGTATTTTCCTTCTGCTTCAAAATCAGGACTAATATATTCAAAAATAGAAGAAAATAAGTAGTATTCTGACGGACCTTCAACCAAAAGAACTCTATCATAGAAGATAGACTGCGCTAATGAAATATTTAATTTTTTCTTTAAATTTGAAAACTCACTTGGGACCTTGTAGTATGAAGAATGTCCTGTTGCTTCCTGTTGATTAGTTATCTTTATGAGCTGAGTATTATTCATTTCATAAAGCACTTCTGCTGAATGAGTTGTTAAGAAGAAGTATTCGTATATATTCTGAATGAAAAGCTGTTTAGAAAGTGATACTTGTACTGATCTGTGCAGACTATTCTCTGGTTCCTCTATTAGATAAATTATCACTTTACTACTGTACTGTTTTTCTGAAATCAGATGATTAATAGCATATGATAAAAGTTTTTTTCGTCCATCCCCAGATGTTGGATAATTTTGAGTGTCTCCATTCCAATTTATATACGGAGTAAGATTATCCAAATAACCCGAAATTGAAATTTCTGATTGGATTTTTATCTCTAAATCTTCTTTACGATAGCTTTTATAGGCATCTGTCAGTTGTGACTGAACACTAGTAATTAAACTTAGATTAGAAATATTTGTATTTAAATCAATAATGCTACTCTCAATCGCTTTCTCAAGTGCTACATCTTCATCAGTTTTAGTATCATCTGAGAACAATAATTTTCTATTTCGCTTAAAAAATGCATCCAACTCTATCGCAGGATTTACATAGACTATTTGGAAAATCTTATCAATATCACTCCTTGTACCATATTGAGGTACTTCCACTAAATCATCTAAAGTAGATCCCCAACTTAATACCGGATTTCCAAACAACTCTTTCTCATCATACATCGCCTCCAAGGAAATGAGGAATGTATCTAAACTTGCATTTTTTCTTGCTCCAGCAACTGTTGAAATTAATAAACGTGAATGTGAAGACTTTAGTGACTCTTCATCATCCTCTTCCCTATCAGACAAATCAATTTCAAGCTGTATTTTTATAGGTTTACTAATATCATGTTTATGATAATCTGATTTAATAAAACCTTTATTTCTGATACTTCTATCTAACAAATATCTTATTGCAAATAAAAGATTTGTTTTTCCCGAATCGTTCATCCCGAATATCACATTTTTATTTGATAAGTCAATTTCAATAGAACTAAAATTACGAAAGTTTTCAATTACTAACTTTTTAAATTCCATAGTTACTCTCCAGCAAATTCTTATTATTCAGTTTAACTAACCGTTCCCGACCTAACTTCATCATCTCTTCCTCAACCTTACTACATTTTCCAAAGAGGCAGTCTTGTAGAACTTCTGCTGCGGAACCTTCATCCGTTTCAGAATCATAGATACAAGCCCTATCTCTTTGATAAATCTGAATCTGGTCAAAGAGTTGCTCTCTTTCTAACTCTCTTAGGTTATCAACCAAGTTCTCTACAATCCCATCATGGTGGTCTTTGGGTGTTGCTCTGGCCTGCGTCGGATCGATGGCATAAAGCTCTTCGTAACGAATCAAGGTGCTGAGATAGGACAGTTCTGGTTTGGTACCAATAATAGCTAAAGAAACTTGGTAACCTTTAGAAGTTAATAATTGAGCAGTCTGACGAGGAACTTGAGTGGTACGCAAAGTCCCTTCAATTAACAAATGATAACCACGTTTACTGAGTTCATCAACCAGATGTTCTACCATCTTTCCTGCAAATCCCTTGGTATAGTCCACGCTATCTTTGCCATACTTTTCTTGCAAGGCTAAGTAATTGGGATGCTGAGAACGGTAGCTGTCACTATCGATGATAATGATATTGCCTTGAAATTCTTTTTGCTTGATACGATGTATCGTTGTCTTACCTGCTCCGCTCTGACCTCCAAGTAAAATGGCTTTCGGTTGATCTGGAATCGTCTTTCCTCGAGTTAAAGCCCGAATGGTTCGCTGTAAGGCCTTCTGAAACTCTACCTCACTAAATTCTTCCAATCTCATTAAGCCACCACCCGATGATGCACCATGTCTAACATCCGCTCGATACCGTCTAAATAGCCATTGTAACGCTCTATTTCATCGAAAGTATCGACAAGGTATATTTTCGTATTGATCAATTCAGCCAAATCATCACTCATCAAAATCCAAGGATTTGTTTCATCATCAAAAGCAATACCTTGACTATCCTGATATCGATAGAGTTGAGATAAAATGGCTGCTCCACGTTCTTTTATCACTTCTATTTTTAAAGTCAGTTGGTAATCTTCAACAGGTGTTAGCATCTTGTCCTCTCCTACAATATCGACATAAGAAACGTTAAATTTCTGACAAATGCGGTCAATGAGTTCTGTTGAAACGGTGCTGGTTCCATTTTCGTAGCGACTCAGGCTATTGCGTGAAATCCCGACCATTTTCGCAAATTCTGGTTGTGTTAAATCGTGTGTTCGGCGTAGTGATTTAATATTGTCTCCAATCATAGATAAAGACCTCCTCATATTTGCTTTCATTATACCATAAAAAACGGATAACGCACTAAATATGGTGCATTATCCGTTTTTAGGTTTCTTCGATTGCTTAAACTGCTCTATTCGCTTCTCCAACTGCTCAGTATTCAATTTATTTTTCGCTTCCTGAATCGACTTATCAAGACTTTGTTCCTCAGTAGTTATATCGTTTCGAGATATTTCTACTCTCTCACTAGACTTGAAACTTGGATCAAAAACCACATTTAGGAGTTGTTCTACTTTGGTTAGTTCACTATCTGACATCTCTGATAGTCGATGAATCAGTCGTTTAAATTTATCCTGGTTCTGTTTTTTCTTTTGATAGAATTTCATTACCTTCACCTTCTCCTTAAATTGTAAAAAGGTAGCCCGCATAGGACTACCTGACTTATAAATCATCAATGGCTACTGAAATAGCCTGTAACTTTTTATTTTGGATTTTCTTTTCATCAATCAATTGATGAAGTTCTTCAATTTGCTTCTGACAGGCGGAAATATCCTTGTTGTTTTGTGCAATGGTATCTGCCAAGTGCTGTTTGTAATCACTTGTAATATTTACCTTCTTCGGCTGATTTTGTTTAACTTTTAATTCAGGCATCTGTACATCTTTAGATTCTGACTCCTTTTGTAGCTGTTCAAAAGCAGCCACATAATCTACTTCTTCAATTGACTTTTCATCCTGTTTATGGAAAAGTGCTGCGATTTTAGCTCGTTCTTCATGGGACGATGTTGGTTTCACATCATCTAGTGGCTGATCAAAATTCCATGATTTACTCATTCTATATCCTCATTTCTGTAATTTGGGTGTAGTGTGGTTTCTTTACCAAAGGTTTGCTCTAGTGCTTCATGAAATGACAACTGACTAGATTGTTGCCGTTTGATAAAGGTGCTATACATTGCAGTTTGTAGTTGGTCACGATAGTGTTCCAGTTTCTCCGTCTCACGTGAGACCTTTTCTTCTTGCCTAGCCACTTTTTCAGCTAGACGTTCAATCAAACTCATAGGGTGTCCTCCTTGTTACTTTCTAGATTATGATAGCGGACTTGATTTTGTTATCACAATTCCAAAGCGTGCTCTCGTTTAGGTGGAGGATGATCTCTAATGACTTTTGTTTGGGCTGACTGGATAAGATCTCTTAAAGATAATTCCTTTTGTCGTTTCACAATATCATTCCAATCTGACTTTGTTTCAAGGCCCTGCAATAGTGGTAAATCTTGAGAAATCTGAACTCCTTTATCTGACAGTTTCTGACAAAATTCTCTTCCTGCTTCATCGTTATCAACAGCCATTGTTATAACGTTTGAATGAGTTTGAAAAAAAGTTTGTCGTCTCTTGTATTGCCTGAAGATAACGGCTAAGTCTGCTTGGTTTTACTGTATCTAGAAATGCCAATTTCCCCTGTTGCTCTGCTGCTAGACGCAAAGTCTGATAAGCAATCACTGAAAGGTTTAAGCCTTCCATTGAAATCAGGCGAACACCTGATAGCTGATTTTGGTGAAGTTGATAATAACTCATCATATCGATAACTGATTCACAAAAAATGAGTCGCTTGGGATTTCCAATATCAAAACTAATACCGACATTGCCATGAGACCCTTTCATGATTTTCTTCAAATAACCATATTTGTGTATTTCTTCATTTTTGACAAGACCTTGAAAGCTTGCTGCCTGTATGGTCCCATTATGGTCAAGGCTTTTAAACACTAATACGGGCTCCGATATATAAGTAGCTTGAGCAAGCAACCCTTGTCGACCAAAGGTATTAATAGTCTGATCACTTAGGCCACAGACATCTTTCAAGTAATTACGTGCTTGCTGAAAGGGTTCTTCATGCAAATAATATTGAAACGGTTGATACGTTTCTTCTATCAACTTAGCTTGTTCAAAATCCCCAGTTTCAAGATAGGATACAGCCTCTTTGAAAGTAACGCCTGCTACTAATTGAACAAAGTCTATCACATCCCCTTGTATATCTCTTGAAAACCATTTGAAAGTATTAGTATCCGCAAAAATCCGAAAGGAATCATGGTCTGGGTGTTCATAAATTTGTTCTGATAAACGTCTGAAGGAATACCCCAGACTTTCAGCCATATCTAAAATGGCCTTTTGTTTTACTGCTTTAATTCGTGTCATCTTGTCTCCCTATCCAAAAAAGCAGAAGACTGTCTCCTGCTAGTTGTTCTCACTTGTTGTAGTTCCTTGGATCGTTTGTATGTTGGAATTGGCTCCATCTGTTGCTTCTTTCATGTCCTCCAGTTTCCCATTCCAAATGGTCAACTGATTAACTAGGAGCTTGTCGGAAATTTTGGAATAGGATAACATAACCGTCTTGGTTTCTGTTTGAGAGGTTCGCTGTTGTTGCTCACTCAAGTCAGATACATAGGTCACTTGATAGGTAACTTCCGCAAGTGCAACATTGCTTTCTGTATTGACATAGATACTGGCTGATTCAAATCGGTAGTCAAGCATATAATCTTTATAAACTTGATTGATCGCTTTATTCTGATTTGCTTCCTCTTCTGAAAATGCCGAGTCCGTCATGTAGGGTTTGATACGAGCGTTATTTTCACCCAGCTGGACCTTGGTGAAATATTGAGTTAAAAATTCTTTGACAACCTCATCTGATAGGACTGTCGCTCTTTCCTCCTGCTTTTCCTTTGTCACAAGTTTATTGGCTTCTACTCGTATTTGGTCTTCAGTTTGCCTAGAAATAGAATGTGAGCCAATCGTATAACCAATCATGACCATAAAACTTACTGTGATTAAACCTCCAACTCCAATCAGAAATCGAGCTTTCACTTTGTTTAACATGGCTTACTCCTTTATTAGTGATAGCCATATCATAACAAGATTAACTTGGAAATTTCATCACAAGAAAAGGGACTACCCATTGGTAATCCTCCATGTTAACCTATTCTATTTTTCCACCACTTCATAATTATGCTAAAAACTAGTAATAGATTCAAAGCAATTAAAAATCCTGTAAAACTCCAAATACCATTAGCTACTAAATCTTCTGCATAAAGGTATCTTTCTGTAAAAAAGAGGTAAATTCCATAGATTTCAATAAAGACTAATCCACTGATGAGTCCGATAAGAAACAAAACACCTGAAACTTTCACAATCCGATAAAGGACAAGCAATATCAGTCCTATTGCTAAGATAATCAGAAGGCTTTGTATAATTTGTTCCAACATCTTATACCTCTTTCTAGGCTAATTGCTTGCGATAGTAGTCAGCCTGTCTCTTGTCTAAATCATCAAGTTGGGCAACCAAATCAAGGTATTCCGCCTTCGTCACCTCATCTAGCTCTGGAAAGTCATTCTCACGACTTGTGATAATGAGTTCCAGCTGTCCAGTGATTTCACGCTTTGAAAAGCTATAATCAAGAGTTTCATCTTCATACTGTTCCTTTAAAGTTTGGTAGTTTGCCCTATCTTCTGGGCTTGTAAAGCCTTGTGTCAACCATTCTTCAAGTTGATAACGCATTTCTTCAAGTGTTTGGGCCATGATCTATTCTCCTTTTGTGATTTCTTGACTTTATTTTACCGCGTTCAAAATTATTTGTCAGTCTTTTATCTTATATCTCAAATGCTATCTGTTGCTTCATTTGGGGTGTTGTAATTTCACTAAACTTGGCCAAAACCGCATCTATCTCCTCTATCTCCGCTTCTTTTTCGACCAAGGGAGCCAAAACTTCATACTTGGCCTTTACAAGCTGGTACTCCTCTTCCTTTGGAAAGACTTTCTCAACTTCAACTTTAGCTACTGTTAGCTTGTCTTTCAAGTCCTTAACCATTTCTTCTGTCTTTTCTTGATCATCTATAATATGATCAATGGCATTACTAATTCGTTGAATGGTTCCTACGTCTGATTTCAAATCTAAGGTAACAGTATAGTTGGTTGTCACCAACAATCATTAAAGAGACAGTCTCTGGCAAGGGCTCACTAGGACCACGTATTGTCATTTTCAAATCAAATCCTCTAAAGTTGGCCAGAGTCCGAACTTCCTTAGTTTCTGAGCGGTTATAGGTGATGAGTTTACGTAGATAATCCCCTGCTTCAGCACGATTATCCATTGCTTGATTGTCAAACTTCATAACAAAGTCTAGGTGTTTAGTTGCTAGAGACTGAGCAATATCTTTACCGTATTGGCTCAACCGTATTTCCATGATAGGGAGATGCTTCTCGCAATAGGAAATAGTGTGACGATATTCATCTTTTGAACGGTTAAAGGCTCGTTTTTGATTTTCTAACACTGTTAGTTCGTTTTCCAACTCCATTTTCAGTTTGAGATAGGGGTTCCAATATCAGAAAAAATCATCTGAGTGGCTTTGTCTTCAGCTCCTTCACGGTAAATCCGCTCAACATTATCGACCACTTGAAGGATTTTCTGATTGTTCGCTAAGGTATAAGCAGGGGCAATCAACCGCATATCAATAGCTAGTTTTCTGGCTTCACCTGTTATCTTAAGCATGTTATCTCTACTTGGATCAACACTACCTGACTTGATAGCGTCTGAACGCTCTACCAGTTCTTCTAAATAGTATTTCTGAGCTTGCGTTAACTCGCTTTCCACCGCAATAATCTTAGCTTCTGGTACTGGTAAATCAAGCATGTCTGAGGTCTGAATGTCTGCTGTTTCCTTGTAGATTCGCATGAGTTCAGGCAGATTGACAAATTTCTTGAACAGTTTCTTAGATTGGTACTTATCACCTGTCGGGGCTAGTTCCATAGAGTTTTCGATATTCCCAAAAGCCCCAACCCGTGAATCAAAATTGGATACCTGGTATCGCTCTAAAACATCAGGTTGAATGTAATTCATCATAGTGAAAAGTTCACTAATGGAGTTAGAAACTGGCGTTCCTGTCGCAAAAACGACATTTCTATCCCCATGCTCTGCCTGAACTTGTCTCACCTTCATCTCCATATCCACATTCTTTTTAGAAGTTGTGTTGGTGATTCCAGCTACATTCCCAAGTCCAGTGATTGAACGGATATTCTTAAAGTGATGAGCCTCATCCACAAAGAGAAAATCAATGCCAAGATTTTCAAATTCAATAAAAGTATCTCGCTCCAGTTTCAGGAGAACGTCCGTCCCTTGTCGTGATTGAGTAGGTCTTTGACGTTTTCCAAAAATAGAAAACGTGGTTGGATTTGTTTGGCCGCTCGAGCAATCTCAAAAAAGAGAGTTCCTCGAGTATCTTCAAATCCCAGTCGTCTTCCTGCGAGTGAAAAAGCTTGGCAAGAAAATCCCCCACAGATAACCTCCACTTGCCCTCTAAATTGTCTAAAGTCATGGTCTGTCACCTCTTTAATGTCATGGTATTCTATTTCTCCTTCTGTGTTAAACATGGATTTATAGGATGTTCTAGCGAATTTATCAATTTCACAAAAGCCCAAACACTCATGGCCCTGTGATTCCATTCCTAGCCTAAAACCACCTATCCCAGCAAATAAATCTAAAAATTTCATTTTTCCTCTCTTTCCAAATAAAAAAGAGCCTTACACTTGTAAAATTCTTACCTATATATGATCATCCATTTCAGGTACACGGATGATTTCAACAATCAAAATGATGATAGAAATCAGATAGATTCCACCTAGTATCCACCAAATCATCTTTGGTCCATTCTGACAGCACACCATTAAACACGTATTCAGCTATCACTTCCGCTGACCGAACAAATCGCATATGTTCCAATGCGTACTGATAACGGTCACTAAAATAGATCATGGCATAGTCACTAGCCGACTGAGATAGACCTGTCTGTCTTAACTGGTCATGAACCAAATCCCAAATATAGTCTCGATCGTACTTGGTCACGGCATCAACTTTTGAAGAAAAGTTTTCTTCTTGTTTTTCATCTACTAGCTGCCTCTCCTCCTCGTCCTAAAAAAGGAAATCACTCCCTTCAGTTTCACTATATTTAGTCTCACTTCCTTCAGTCTCACTAGGGGCTGAATTTAATACCGGCCCTGTCTTTCTTTGAGACCTCCCTAGTGTTTTTTTAACACTAGCCCCGTCTGTATGTAAAACTGGGGTAGGTTCATGTTCTAATTCCCCCAAGTAAATTTTGCCATACGACCTTTTTCACTAGAGGACTGTTGGACTTCATCAATTAAGCCATATTCACGTAAGGTTTTCTTGATAGAGAGTAATTTTGACTTTGAACAGCCTAAAAGTGCCATCAGATTTGAATTGGAATAAATCAAGTAAATAGCCCCATCCTCATCAATCCGCCCTTTACTCAAAGACAATTCTAACCGGTCTTTTAAAACCGCGTAGGCTACCTTAACCTCCAGTTTCATATCCTTATAACGTTCACTCTCAAACAAAATTTTAGGGAGTTTGTAATAACGCTCTGATGTCTGATATTGATTAGCGGTAGTACGTTTCATGATTGTCCCTCCAAGACTAATATTCCAACATTTCCAAATTCATCAAATCGGATTAAACCTAGTTGTTCCATTTCATCAACTCTCAAGATAGCTACGAGATGACACATCACCATTTGACGTGCTGATTGTTCCTTCTTTTGCATGAATTCCTCCTGAAATTAAAAAAGCGAGAACACTTATTAAAATGTTCTCGCTGAACTATTATATTTTATGACGTATCTATTTTTTGTCTACGCAGTCGACATCCAAACAGACGTTCACATCAATGTACTTTTTTTGAACCTTTTTTATGTCAAAATCACTCTTTTCAATAAAGACAAAATGTTTGAAAAAGTGCTTAAAATAAATGATTTTTACTCTTTGCTTCGTTGTAGCAACACCACACACTCCACATGCGTTGTTTGCGGGAATAAATCGACAGGTTGGACAAATTGGACAGAGTATCCACCATCTGCAAAGAATACGAGATCTCTAGCTAGAGTTGCCGGATTGCAGCTAATATACACAATTTTTGCTGGGGATATGGCTAGAGCGGCATGGATAAATTGCTTGTCTAACCCTTTTCGTGGGGGGTCAACAATTAGCACATCTGCTTTAATCCCACTCTTTTCCCATTTTACCATGACATCTTCGGCTTGCCCCACCTCAAAAGTAACATTGGTTATACCATTTAGGATAGCATTTTCTTTTGCCATCACAATAGCATCCGGCACTACTTCAACCCCATAAACATGCTTAGCTTGCTTTGCCACACATAAACCTATTGTCCCAATTCCACAATACGCATCAATGACAATATCGCTTTTTTGAATATTTGCAGCGTCTATAGCTTGTTGATATAATACTTCGGTTTGTTCTGGATTGACTTGATAAAATGAACGAGAGCTAATCCCAAATTTTAATCTCAATAAATAATCGTATATTTTATCCTCATTGAACAGTATTTTCGTACTGTTTCCCATAATTACATTAGTTCGTGCATCATTAATATTTTGCACAATGCTCACAATATGAAAATCATGTGATACTATCTCTTGAACAATTTCAAAAGGAATAGGTTTATGAGTTCGGGTAACTAAAACAATTTGAATCTCACCATTTACTCTTGCTCTTCGGACAATAATATGCCGAATATCTCCGGTGTGTTTTTCTTCATTATATGCACTAAGATTAAAGCGTCTTAGCACGTTTCTTACCATTAAGATAACTTCATCAATGATAGGATCTTGAATAACAAAATTCTCTATTGGAATGAGTTGATGTGTATTTTTTCTAAAAAATCCAGTTGTTAATTGTCCGTCTATCTCACGAACAGGAATTTGTGCTTTATTTCTATATTGAGTCGTTTTTAATGCCGCCAAAGTGTTTTTTACAGGAACATGAGGCATTTTAGCAATATGTTGCATCACATGCTTTACTTGATTTTGTTTAAATTCTAATTGTGCTGAATATGCCAAATGTTGCAAAGGCATTGTGCCTACCCAAGTCCCTACTTTATCACAAATTGGAACACGTTGTGTAGATGAAATCAATAATTCAATCATTTTACCTACTCCGTAAGTTTTGCTCACTTTAATAAGTTTGATACGTGCTTGTTCTGTAGGTAAAAAATTGTCAATGAATATAGGATAACCTTCAATTTTTGCAACTCCCAATCCTTCGTAAGTTAAATCTATACACTCAACAATATATTCTTCATTTTTTTTAATGTGTTGCATATATGCCTCCTTATTTTTCTCCTATTCATCATAACATAAAATGCAAAAAATAGGGCAAAAAGTTTTATAAATAGACGCTATTCAATAAATAGTGCATTATTCAGTTCATTTCCAATAATAGTTCTTTAAAATTTTCCTGTTTTTTGTTAGAATAATACAAAATAAGGTTGATGCTATATTAAAGGAGTTGCTATGACAAAAAACTATGAATATCCGTTAGATTATACGTGGACAAGACAAGAAATGATTGATGTTATTGCATTATGGAATGCTGTTGAAAAAGCGTATGAAACTGGAGTGAAAAAAGATGAATTTTTAAATGCTTATAAACGTTTCAAAGAAATTGTGCCGTCTAAAAGTGAAGAAAAACATCTAGCTCACTTATTTGAAAAATGTTCGGGCTATGTGCTCTACGCTGTTTGGAAACAAGCAAATTCAGAGCAAAAGATAATTAAAATGGAGTCATGTTATGATAGAAAAATTACACGGTGATATTGTATTTTGGTTACAGCAAATGGGAACTTTCGTTAAATCTTGTATGCAAGAAAACATCTCCGTTACAACGAAAACCTCACTGTCAGATATTGTGACAAATATAGATTGTGAAATCGAGGAAAAATTTATTCACTATATTCATACGCATTATCCTAGCCATAGCGTGCTAGGTGAAGAAAGTGCCTCTCACTTCAAAGCATACAATCAAGGGTATGTGTGGATAATCGATCCCATTGACGGCACATTAAATTTTGTAAAAGAGCAAAAAAACTTCGCCATCATGATTGCTCTGTATATTGATGGCGTTGGACAATTAGGGTATATTTTTGATGTCATGAACGATACATTATATTATGCGATTAAAGGACAAGGTGCTTATTGTAACAATCACAAACTAAACAAACCTGATGATTTAGATTTAAAGCATAGCCTTATTAGTTTATCGTCATGTTTTATTGTTCAAGAGCACTCTTCTCCCTATCGTCACGTCATGACAAACGCGCAAGGGATTCGCATGATAGGATCAGCTTCCCATTCCATGCTTGCTATTTTTAATAACCATTACCATGCGTATATTTCAGCAAAATTAAGACCTTGGGATTTTTTAGCAGGTTTAGTTATCGCTGATGAATTAGGTATTGTGTACTCTACAGCAGACGGATCTCCATTACCATTATGGGAACCCACATCATTAGTTATAGGAACACCTCATATTCATCATGAGATTATCTCCTCTTACAAAGTGAATTAAAAGAAAACATGCTTAATATCTAAACATGTTTTGACATATAAAATCGTATTGATGAATAAAAATGAACATCAGTACGATTTTTTGGGTGTACTCAAATAAGCTACAATGGCTTTAAACAAAGGTCTTTTCTCCCTTAATTTAAAGCCATTGTTTAACATATAGCATGTTTTCATTTGCGTTTTTTACTCTTCAAAATGCACTTTTGTCACTTGAGTATTTTTCAATGTTACATCAAATCTTCGGGAAAATGGTATATTTTATCAAAATAGTGTTCCAATTCAGGATGTGGAGCATGAGTTATCATAATGACTGTTAAATCCTCTTTTTCTAATATTTTCCGTTCAATTTCTAAAGACGTTTTCTTATCAATAGAGGACGTTCCCTCATCAATTAATATTATCTTTTTATGTCTAATTAGTCCCCTAGCCAAAGTAATCCTTTGCTTTTGTCCTCCTGAAAGTAATCTCCCATCATCACCGACATAGTAATCTAAGAAGTTCCTAGGAAAATCTTTTGCACTCAAACCCACTTGTTCTAGAGACTGTAAAATCTCTTCATCAGTAAATTCTTCTTCTAATAAAATATTATCTCTAATTGTTCCATCAAATAAATAAGCTTTCTGATCTAGATATAGGACATTAGAAACTACATTTGAATAGGAAGAGACTTTTATATCTTCCCCACAAAATCGCAACTCTCCAGTATAGTCCCGCAAAAAACCATTCAATAGTTTCAATAACGTGGATTTACCACTCCCACTTTCACCCAAGATTAAATACTTCTTATTATGTTGAAAACAAAAATTTAAATTTTTCAGTACCTCTTTATCTCCATACTTATAGCAAACATTTTTAGCTTCATATAATGGGAAAGCTACATTTGGTTTACTGTTTTGAATGTCATCTGTCCTATGTGCTTCTACCTGATCTATATCTATTGAACCTAATTTTGAAAAAATTGGTTTAGTACCGATTATCGATGCTAATTGCCCTCCTAATTCACCTAAGGATGTAAATATTACCCCTGTAAGTGCCCCGATAGCTTCTATAGTACCAATTTTCACTATTCCTTTGATTGCGAGATATCCTGTAAAAAAAACTAAAGAAATCTGAAAAAAATATTAAGAAAGAAACTAATTGAACCTGCAAATGTCTCCACAGTGGTCTTTTTTTGAATCACTTTCTTTAATAGAATCCCTGCTTCTTTAATTTTACAAGGCAATACATGTAACAGGTTCAACGATGCCAATACGTCAAAACCGTTTAATACTGTCTCACTAGACTTTAAAAATGCTTCATTCTGATTAGTTAAATTTAGACTAACCTCTCGCATTTTTACTGAAAATATTTTCGGGATAATTAACATAATTATTAGCGAAACAAATGTAGCTAGAGTTAACGACCAATGATAATGGCTAAGGGTGACAACTGCAAAAACGGTTCCAGAGATTCCCTTTATTACTAGAAATAGCTGTTCAAAAGCCTGTTTATTTAAAGTCTGAATATCATTGTTTAACCACGAAAGATAGGTCCCAGAGGATTTGCTATGAAACTCTTGATAGGTAGAATTGGAAATATCTGTAGCAATCCTATCTCGAATCTCTATGTCAAACTCTTGAATAACTTCAACTTGATAATTTTTTACTACCCAATCAATGAATATTATCCCACACCAAACGCACATTTGATAGATTGATATTATCAAAAATTTGTCTAAATTCATCGCAATTAATTCATTCAACACTAACGCGTTAAGAGTAGCTGCATAAATTAATAATAATTGTCCAGTGATAATCAAAATTGTTAACAAACTAAATTTCTTTATACGTGATTTTATAATTGTATACATGATCTCCCTCTCCCTTGACATTTTTATCAAATATGGTCATAAAAAACTAAAATGATATGCCGATACATCATTGAAACATTCTTTTTTCTGCCTTTTAACATTTCTTTTTTATCAAAAGTAAACGTCTTTCTTTTAAACACTACTATTTTAAAAATGTGATGTGATTTTTTCTATTATATTGTCAACAATCTGACAGCAATTTATTTGCTGTTTTTATTTTTTGTTAGTTAAAAACTCAATCACATAAACATTATTATAACATAGAAAAAAATGTAATGTAAGACTGTTTTTTATATTTATTTTGTGGTACGCTTTCATTAGGTTATATCAATATTTCAAGAAAGAAAGTGATACCAATGTACATTTAATTTTAATTAAAAATTTGTTTTTTATTATTTACAAAGGAGTGGGTTTTTTATGAATAAAAAACTAAAAAAATGTGTTATTGGTGGTTTAGTTGGTTTATCTTTGAGTGGAATTGTTTTTTCTGTTTTTCCTAGAGTTGAAGTTTATGCAGAGGAAAAAATAGAGAATTTTCGTAGTGATATTTATAATTCTGTCAATGAAAAAGTAACTGTTAGTAAAAATGATTTATACTTGAAGTTTGAAGAAGAATTGAAAATTTTATCTAGTGAAAGTGAAGTAACAAAAGAGAAATATTTTGAATTGGTTGAAAAGTATGATGGTGCAGAGAAAGTTGTTACTTATGGAGAAATATCCCCTTTTAGATTTATAAATATGTCTGGATTTAGTGAAAAATTTGTATGGGGTGGAGTTAACACTCTTGCTTTTAATAGACAAGGAATTGAAAATTTAAGAACATATTTTGGGCATTGTGCTCTGCTTCTTACCGCTGGTGGCGCTGTAAATGGATTTTTGTATGGAGGAGGTCCTTGGGGAGCGTTAATTGGAGCTGTTGGAGGAACTTTCATGTCTGGTCGTTTTAACGAGGGTGCTGGATTCATGAGAAAATGGTTTGATGTTGGTTCTAATAAAGGAGGAGTTAGAATTACTTTAACTGAAGCTTTTCCTATTGATAATATTGATTCATTAAATCAGGCTATCATAAGAAGAATTCCTTGATTGGTGTGATTAATTATGTTTATAATATTGTTTTCTTTATATACGATAATATTTTTTATTAATTTAAAAAAAATATTAAAATCAAAATTAATTTTTAGTATTTTCTTTGTTATTTGGTTGCTCAATTTATATTATTTAATAGTATAGTTATATCAGCTACAGGACATAATGGTGGTAAATGGTTATCTAAAGCTATAAACAGCTTGTAAAGATATACTGGTGTTTTAGAACTTACGTCTTATGATTCGTTTACATGTCTAGGTGTTGTAATAGACCATTCAGACGTATTGTGTAGAGGATATTAATGGTGATTGTAATGAAAAAAATTTTTTGTTAGGAAGTTTATTTGGAGTTTTAATTTAAATACTATATAGAAATAACTCTCATGGAAAAACAAGTCATTTAACATGGTAAAAAACCTTGATGCTAAAGGATTTATAAACAAAAAAACAATAAAAATTTTAATAAAAAATAACTTGTAAAATATGGTTCTATGTCAAATAGGTTGAGAACTAGATTATATGCCTAGTTCTCAACCTTATTAAAATCCAATCATTGTCACCTTATTCATTTCAAACATCAATCCATGCTTTCTATATATAACGTCTATTTATGGCTTATCAATTAGAATGTGTTCACACTTTTTTAGTCAGTCCATTTGATATAGAGCAGTTTATTTTTGTGTTCACTAAATGGTTTTATTTGCTTTCAACAATTTGATATGATGACAAGCTATTTTAATAAACCATTTTTTTGTAAATACCCTCTTGCAACATCAGAAGATTTTTTGTTTAGCACATTGACTTGATAGTTCATATCAATCATTTCGTCAACAGTAATCTTATTTGCTAGTTTTTCAAGAATAGGTTTTATCTCTGGATATTTTTTTAACACATCTTCACGCATAAGTGGTGCTACTTGATAAGGGGGGAAAAGATGCTTATCGTCTTCTAATACTTTAAGATTGTATTCTCTTATCTGGCTATCAGTTGAATACGCATCAACAATTTGTATTTCTCCACTTTGAATGCCTTTATAACGCAATGATGGCTCTATGGTTCTTACATTTAAAGTTAACCCATATACTTTTTTCAACCCAAGATTTCCGTCTTCTCTATCATTAAATTCTAAACTAAATCCAGCAATTGCACTCTGTTCAACTCGGCTTAAATCAGATATACTGTCTATACCATTCTCTTTGGCATAATCAAGTGGAATAGCAATCGCATACGTGTTTTGATAAGCCATAGGGGATAAGAATACTAATTTATCTTGTTCATAAATACCATTTTTAGCTGTTTCATACACTTCTCTAGGATTATTTGACACTTTAGGGTGTGTAGCCAATAATGAACTTGTAATTGTTCCAGAAAATTCTGGATAGACATCAATTTTCCCATTTTTTAAGGCTTCATATAAAAAGCTCGTTTTTCCAAAATTAACTTTAAGTTCCACCTTAATAGCTGTTTCTGCTTCGATAAGTTCCTTATACATGTTGATTAATATTTCAGGTTCCGCTCCCAATTTCCCTGCAATAACTAATGTGTTAGGTTGCATCATTGACATAGGCAAAACAGACATTATGCCTAATAGAGCTATGCCAGTAAATGAGATGAGTAATGTTTTCATGTTGAAGCGTTCAATAAATCCGATAATCATATTAAACAAAACAGCTAACAAAGCTGAACTAGTAGCACCTATAAAAATTAATGCTCCATTATTTCTATCAATTCCTAGAAGAATAAACGAGCCTAGACCTCCTGCTCCAATTAATGCGGCTAACGTAGCTGTTCCAATAATAAGAACAGATGCTGTACGAATACCTGACATAATCACAGGGAGTGCTAAAGCAAATTCAAATTTCTTTAACTTCTCCCACTTACTCATGCCAAAAGCTGTGGCTGCTTCTTGCAATGAAGGATCAATTTCATTAAATCCTGTTACCGTATTTTGTAAAATAGGAAAAAGGGCATAAACAATCAACGTCACGATGGCAGAAAATTTTCCAATGCCTAAAAATGGAATTAATAATCCAAGTATAGCTAGTGACGGTATAGTTTGCATAATTCCTGTAATTTGAAGAATAATTTCTGATAATTTACGCTTTTTAGCAATGAAAATAGCTAAAGGAAATGCAAGAATAATTGAAATGACTAATGCTAAAAAAGAAATGTGTACATGCTCTAACAAAGCCTTTAACCAATCTTCTTTTCTTTCCATAAACGTTTGTATTAAGTCACTCATGCTCCCTTTCTCCTATCGTTTTAATGTAAACAAGTCTGCTACAAATTGATTTGCTGGATTGTCTTTAATCTCTTGTGGACTGCCAATTTGTACCACTTCTCCTTGGTTCATAATACAAATGCGATCCCCCAGTTTAACGGCTTCCTCCATATCATGTGTCACAAACACCATTGTCATTTTCAACTCTTGTTGAAGTTTTTTGATAAGTTGTTGTAACTGTCTACGAGAAATAGGATCTAATGCACTAAATGGCTCATCTAAAAGCAACACTTTAGGATTTCCAATAATTGCTCTTAAAATGCCAATTCTTTGCTGTTCCCCACCTGACAATTCGCTTGGATACCGGTTCATATATGTTTCAGCTGATAAGCCTACCAAATGTAACAGTTCCTCTGTACGCTTAACAATATCATGTTTATGCCATTTTTTCATTTCTGGGATAAGTGCAATATTCTCTCCTACTGTTAAATTCGGAAAAAGAGCAATTTGCTGCAATACATACCCTATATTTAGACGTAATTCACGCAAAAGATACGCTTTTAAAGGTTTATCTTCTAAATAAATCTCCCCCTCATCTGGCTCAATTAAGCGATTTATCATTTTTAATGTCGTCGTTTTTCCACACCCACTAGCCCCAACAAGTATAAAGAACTCCCCAGCTCTTATTGTAAAATGATGCCCCGAAATCACTCTTTTATCTTGGTACATCTTACTAACTTGTTTAAACTCAATCATGGATTACCTCATTTCTTTCCTAATGCTCAAACTCGAATACAGCATTTTTTCTTTTTATACATTTTCTTAGCTTTTTTTATGAATCACATATCTTGTATACAATTACACTATCACACACCTAACTAATGGTCAATAAATTTGTCTATACACTTACTCAAAAAAGCGTGTAGAATTCCCACACGCTAGTCCTCTATTTTATTTTTCTCTCTGATTTCATAAAACGTAATGATTGTCTAAACACTTGTAAAATTCCTCTATCTGAGTAGACAAGAACAGTGGACTTGTAAAATTGAATAGAGATATAAAATACGAAAGCTGAGAAAATAACCATCAACACAATAGCACTCCATAATTCAAGCGTGCTTATCGTATCTGTTGCCACTCTAAATGGCATAATCATTGGTGTAAATAGTGGGAACCATGAGGCAATTTTAACCACTATATTATTTGGCATTTGCCAAGCAAATAGTCCAATATAAAAGCCTATAGCATCAAATAGTATGATTGGTGCCAACGCTTTTTGTACGTCTTCAATTTTAGAAACCGTAGACGCAAGGAGAGCCGATAAAATAATATATAGAAAACATCCTAAAATAATAAAAAGAATGGTGTATATCATCATAGGTCCTGCCAATTCCCAAATTTGCGTCAATGACAATGACATATTATGCCAATTTATCACTAAATAGCCTATTCCAAGAATAGCATACACACCTACTTGTGTTAATATGGCTAGACTAACACCTGTTATTTTACCTAAAAAGTGCGTTTTTGCATCTGTACTAGATAATACAACTTCCATAATACGTGTGCCTTTTTCTGTAGCAATCTCTTGGCCTATTACATTGCCATACATCACTAAGAAAATATACACTACAACAACAGACACCATAGCAATATTTTGACGTAAAAAATCTTTAGCATCTTGTTCGGCATCACTAATAGCCTTTCCATCTTTCAAACTTGACTCATTTAATTTCACTAAAGAAATGTTTACTTTAACGCTATTCAAGAGTTTCACATTTTCTAGTGGAATACCTAATTCAACAGATTTTTCTGCCACTCTAAGATTGGTCAAAACGTCTGAAATAGGAGTTGTAATCGTATCTCGACTCGTTGCCTTTTTATTTAATACAGCTTCAATGCCTCCGTTTACTTGACGATTTAACGTTAAATACCCATCAATATCATCTCGACTAAGTTGTTCAATAGCCTGTTCTTGAGTCAAATGTTCAAACTCAAAAGTAGGTGCTTCGTTCTTCAAATGTTCTAATACAGATAAATCTGTTGTCACAACACCAATTTTTCTCACTTGAGCCTCTTTAACTTCATGATTAATGACACCATTAATAAGACTTACAATTCCAATCATAATGATTGGTGCAATGACCATCACAATAAAGGGGATAGACTTGATTTGTTGTTTATAGGTTTCTTTCCAAATGACACTAAATTTACTCATTTTCATTCACCGCTTTCAATTTAAAAATGTCTTCTAATGTTAATGGGTGCTGACTAAACGTATGAATATATCCATCTTTAGTGACATAATCAAATACACGCTTTCCTGCTTGTTCATCTTCAAGTGTTATGTTTAATCCACTGTGTTTGGCAGGCACAATCTTTGTGACGCCTTGAATATGCTGTAATTCTTCAATTGTATGCTTAGATTCTAAAAAGATAGTTTTTCTCCCAAACTGTTCCTTAATCTCTTGTACCTTACCATTTAACACAATTTTTCCATTGTTAAGCATAATAAGCTCATCACATAACTCTTCCACATTTTCCATATTGTGACTTGAAAAAATAACACACGCACCTTGCTCTTTTAAAGATAAAATAGCGTGTTTCAAAATAGTTGTATTTACCGGATCTAATCCACTAAATGGTTCATCTAAAATGACTAATTTAGGCTTGTGAATTAAAGTGGTAATAATTTGTACTTTTTGTTGATTCCCTTTAGACAATGTTTTAATTTTATCTTTTCGTTTTCCTTTTACTTCAAAGCGTGCCATCCATTCATCAATATCTAACGAAATATCTTGTTTGCGTTTTCCTTTTAATGCAGCAAAATACATGATTTGCTCTTCAACAGTTTTCTTCAAAGATAATCCACGTTCTTCTGGTAAATAGCCAATCTCATTGTATTGGTCTTTAGTCAATGGTTGACCATTCCATAAAACTTCTCCTGTATCCGCTGTTATAAAATCCAATATCAATCGGAAAGTGGTTGATTTTCCAGCACCATTTTTACCAATTAAACCTAAAATCATTCCAGGCTTAATACAAAAACTCATATTATCTAACGCTTTAAATGTTCCAAACGATTTGCTTAACTGACTAACTTCTAACATATTAACCTCCTAGCATATTTATTTTCGTAAAAAAATGTTCAATGATTATATATTCAATTAACCCAATCTGCCACATACCCTCGTAGTCATTGCCTATCTTCTCTGTACTTTATCATAGTATACCCCCTTTTATTTACTTTAACAAGCATTAATCTTATACTATCATTAATTAGCACATATATGACATCATTAGCACTATTTATCTTCTCATTATCATGACTATATTTTTTAGTTTATCTATTTATCCTCTTTAATACACCTAAACCCATTCATACGATTTTTGGATATGATATGCGTATGTACACAGTATCCCTTTTTCACATACATAGATGACTCATCATTCTTTACTAAATCATCCATTAGTTAAACTATTCCACTAATTTATCTCATTACTATTTATACGTCTACTCCATGTATCACCTATTTTTATAGCTCTATATGTCTGATGTTAATCTTTAATGGGCTTTTGTGTTATAATAACAGTAAATTACAGTTATGGAGAACATACTATGATGAAAAAATTACTCATTTTACACACAGGTGGTACTATTTCGATGAGCGAGGATCACACAACAGGTCGAGTGTCCCCAACATCACAAAATCCCCTATTGACACACACGCAAGTATTAAGCACACAAGCTATCGTTGAGCAGGAGGACTTTTTACATTTGCCGTCTCCTCACATGACACAAGTTGAAATGTTTGCTTTGAAAATGCGCATTGAACGTGCTATATTAGACGGATTTGAAGCTGTAGTTATCACACATGGAACAGATACTTTAGAGGAAACAGCCTATTTCTTAGACTTAACACTACCACCTACTATTCCAATTGTTTTGACTGGTGCAATGCGTTCCAGTAATGAATTAGGTTCTGACGGATTGATTAATTTACAAAATGCCATTTTAGTGGCTATTCATCCAGCAAGTTATGGAAAAGGTGTTCTAGTGGTCATGAATGATGAAATTCATGCAGCAAAATATGTGACTAAAACACATACAACAAATTTAGCGACATTCCAAACACCAACATTTGGACCTTTAGGGCTGATTTCTAAAAATAATGTTCTTTATTTCCAAGCACTTATTCACCAAGAACATTTTTCTATGCCTTATTTAAGTAAACAAAAAATTCACTTAATTAAAGCCTACGCGGGAATGGACGATTTCTTATTGCAAGCCATGACACCTGAAAATACAGACGGTTTAGTTATCGAAGCTCTAGGGGCGGGCAATCTTCCCCCACGCACATTAGATGCTCTACATAAATTACTGGCAAACCATATTCCTATTGTGTTGGTTTCACGTGCTTTCAACGGAGTCACTCAAGATGTCTATGACTATTTAGGTGGTGGAAAACAATTAAAAGAGGCGGGTATCATTTTTACAACTGGTTTAAGTGGACAAAAAGCACGTTTAAAACTAATGACTTTACTAAATTGTAAATTGGATAACCCACTCAATACTTACTTTTAAAATAAGGAGAACACGATGAAACATATTGCAATTATCGGTGGAGGCATTGTCGGCTCTACTGCTGCATTTTATTTAGCAAAAAATGGACATACTGTTCATTTATATGACGAAAGCACTGGACAAGCAACTAAGGCAGCAGCTGGAATTATTAGTCCATGGCTATCTCAACGTCGTAATAAAGTTTGGTATCGCCTTACTGCAAATGGAGCAGCATTTTACCAAACCTTGCTCAAAGACTTAACTCAACTTGGTCTATCTACAGATTTCTATCAACAAAACGGAACATTGGTATTTAAAAAATCTGAAAAATTATTACAAAAAATCACACAATTAGCTCAGACAAGATTACAAGATGATGCCATGATTGGAACACTTAAACAATTAGATATTCCTCAACTAAATGCTCTCATACCAGAATTACATGTATCTAGCCAAGCACTTTTTGCCTCAGGTGGAGCACTTATAGACGGCAGACAATTTATTAAAGTCTTACGTCAAGCATCTGCTCAATTTAATTTCTCATTATTTGAGCAACGTGTTGCATTATTAGACATTATGCACAAATATGACACCATTCTGTTAGCCGTTGGAGCATGGTTACCTCACCTTCTCCACCCTCTAGGATTTGAGGTAGACGTTAGAGCACAAAAAGGCCAATTATTTGCAGCTCAACTCTCCAATACACAAACAGATACATATCCTGTTATTATGCCACAAAGTGAAATTGATTTACTTCCATTTAAACATGGCAAATGGGTCATTGGTGCTACACACGAAGATGATATGGGCTTTGATTTAACAGTCGATTTAGATGTTTTAGAGCGTATGAAACAGGAAGCAAGCATTTGGTTACCTGAATTACAGCACATTGATATGACTGATATACGTGTGGGAACACGTGCCTACACTAGCGATTACACACCTTTTTTTGGTCTTGTGCCAACTTTGCCTCATGTTTATGTTGCGAGCGGTTTAGGAGCCTCTGGTTTAACCTCTGGACCATATATTGCCTATCTGCTTAGTCAACTCATCAATGGACAATCCGTAACATTAGATTTAGAACCTTACTCTCCAAAGCGTTATATTCATCAGTTATAGCCTCATACTAAAATGAAAGAAGATGATTTACTATGAAAAAACTTTACGGCATACTATTTTGTGCAGCCATAGCAACTGGAGCATGGTTCTTAGGAAACCTATTCTCCTTAATTGGTGCTCCTGTTTTTGCTATCCTTATCGGAATGGTGCTCCATTATATTATTAAAGATACCTCTTTACTTAAATACGGCATTACCTTTTCCACAAAAAAAGTGCTACAGCTAGCCGTCATTTTACTCGGATTTGGCTTAACTATTCAAACTGTAGTAAAAGTAGGCATAAGTGCTTTTCCAATTATCATAACAACCATTTTAGGTGCTTTATTGTGTGCATATATTTGTGCTAAATGCTTACGCATTCCTACAAAAATAGCTACTCTCATTGGTGTTGGAACGTCTATTTGTGGAGGATCTGCCATTGCTGCAACTGCCCCTGTTATTAAAGCTGAAGATGAAGAAGTTGCTCAAGCTATTTCTGTTATTTTCCTATTTAATATTTTAGCGGTTTTTATCTTTCCACAAATTGGAGAATGGCTAGGCTTTTCTAATGACGGTTTTGCCTTGTTTGCTGGAACGGCTGTCAATGATACCTCTTCTGTCACTGCTGTGGCAAGTTTATGGGATATTTCACATGACACAGGTACACGTGTGCTAGATTATGCAACAGTCGTTAAACTCACACGCACATTAGCCATTATCCCAATTACTTTAGGTTTAGCTATTTATCATAATAAAACACAACAGACAAAAACAAATCATCGTCTTTCTCAATTATTTCCAAAATTTATCATTTACTTTGTGTGTGCCTCTTTACTCACAAGTGTATTGACCAGTTTACCATTAAGCTTTGATGTTCAAGTTATGATTAAATCTATATTTTCATACTTAAAAGAAGCTAGTAAGTTTTTTATTGTCATGGCAATGGCAGGGATTGGCTTTAATACAAATGTTATTCACCTTATTAAGACAGGAAAATCTTCCTTGCTTTTAGGCTTACTTTGCTGGATAAGTGTAAGTGTGCTTTCTATTATCATGCAAAGCCTATTTCAATTATTTTAACAAAAATAAACAGAAAGAAATGATGACAAACGATTTCTTTCTGTTTTTATGTATAGTAAAAAAATCCCGTGTTGTAAAATGAAGTGCAACAAATAAAAATAAACAAAAAAACATGAAAATCAGCTATACTAAAGTTGCCAAACCAAATAGATAGGAAGATTTTCATGTCTGAAGTACATTATACCACAAAACGACACTATAAACACTTAAGTGATAAAGAAAGAAGTCAAATTGAAATATTATTAAACGAGGGCTATACTATTTCA